>JBIKVX010000035.1:0-11454 GCA_044356625.1 Flavobacteriales bacterium
TATCTTGTAATTCTTTGTAACGTTGAAGGATACCTTTCACACGTTGAGCGCAACGGTAATGCTCGTCACCAACAATAGCTGGAGTTAAGATACGAGAAGTAGAATCCAATGGATCTACCGCTGGATAGATACCCAACTCGGCAATCTTACGGCTTAATACAGTTGTTGCATCTAAGTGAGCAAATGTTGTAGCTGGAGCCGGGTCAGTCAAGTCATCCGCAGGAACGTAAACCGCTTGAACCGAAGTGATAGAACCTCTCTTCGTAGAAGTGATACGCTCTTGCATAGCTCCCATTTCAGAAGCCAAGGTTGGTTGGTAACCCACAGCAGAAGGCATACGACCTAAAAGTGCCGATACCTCAGAACCCGCTTGTGTGAAACGGAAGATGTTGTCAATGAAGAAAAGGATATCACGTCCACCTGATTGCTCATCACCATCACGGAAGTATTCAGCAACTGAAAGACCGCTCAATGCTACACGTGCACGTGCTCCAGGAGGCTCATTCATTTGTCCGAACACTAAGGTAGCTTGGCTGTCAGCAAGAGCTTTCATATCTACTTTAGACACGTCCCATCCGCCTTTTTCCATTTCGTGCACGAATGCATCGCCATATTTAATAACGCCTGATTCGATCATCTCGCGTAACAAGTCATTTCCTTCACGAGTACGCTCACCAACACCAGCAAATACAGAAAGACCTGTGTATGCTTTAGCGATGTTGTTGATCAACTCCATGATCAATACGGTCTTACCTACTCCGGCACCACCGAACAATCCAATTTTACCACCCTTTGAGTAAGGCTCAATCAAGTCAATTACTTTAATACCTGTTAAAAGGATTTCAGTAGCGGTTGACAAATCTTCGTAACGAGGAGCAGCACGGTGAATGGAGTTACCATTTTCGTTGCTTACTTCGCCGATACCATCAATCGCTTTTCCAACCACATTGAACAATCGACCTTTGATTTGATCTCCGGTAGGCATTGTGATGGTGCGACCAAGGGCCACAACTTCAGCACCTCTTTGAAGACCCTCAGTTGCGTCCATTGCGATAGCGCGAACGGTGTCTTCACCCACGTGCTTTTGGCACTCTAGGATTAGATCATCGGCGCCAGCACGCTTGATAGCAAGGGCGTCTAGGATGTTTGGAAGTTTTTGACCAGCAGGGAAAGAAATATCTACCACAGGGCCAATAATTTGAACTACTTTACCATTTTGAGTTGACATAGAAATAATGTATTCACGTTGAATTTCGGGCGCAAAAGTAATACAGGAAGACCAATTATTCATTGAAAAATGTCTTGAATTGTGATTTTTTCTTTTAGCCCTTTAAAAATGGCGGTTGGACAATAATTTTTGGCAAACTACTTTAAGCAGTTCGAACCGCCTGCAAAAGACCTTACTTTTGCACCATCATTGACCAAAGCATGAATAACCAAGGAAATAAGTCTGAAGAATCTCTGAATTCGTCTAATCTTCTAGTCGTTGTCTTCAAGTGGAGAAAACACCTGTTCCTCGTAACAGCAGCGGCAGCATTAATTGCGGCAGCAGCTTCCTTTCTGATTACAGAAAAATACAAAAGCACTGTCGTGCTTTTCGCTTCGCAGCAGCATAGCTTTGGGGAGCAGCTTTTAGAAGATGTTAAGAAATCTGACGTTTTGGCTTATGGTGAAGAAGAAGACGCCGAACGATTGATGCAGATTATTAATTCAGATCAGGTTAGGGGCCGAATTATTGAAAAATATAATCTGTGGGAAGTATACAAGATTGGTAAAGCCGATCGTGGAGCCAACACTATGATTGGGAAAGAATACAACGAAAACGTTTCAGCGGACCTCACACGTTTCGGATCTATTGAAATTACCGTGCTCGATGCTTCTCCAGAACGCGCTAGGGACATTGCCAACGACATTGCACAACTTACAGACTCTGTGAGCAACCAAATGCGCAGCGACCGAGCCACGTCGGCATTCTTGTATGCTAAATCCTCACTAGAGACTCTTCAAACCGAAATAAAAATTCTTGAAGACTCGATGCAGTATCTTCAAGAGAAAGGGGTATATAGCTACAAGGATCAGATTGCATACTTAACAGAACAATACGGAACGGCGATCGTTGAAGGTCATCCTGATCGCGCGCAGGATATTAAAGTACAGATGGATTTCCTTTCAAAATACGGTACACGTTATAAAAAGATTGAAAGTGAAATTGATGGCGGTTATGAGAAAATGCAAATTCTGAGAAAGCGTTATGATTTAATGAAAATTGACGTTGAGTCGGACATCTCTTCTCACCTTGTGGTAGATAAAGCTGCTGCTGCGGATAAAAAGTCATATCCCATTCGCTGGCTCATTGTTGTGGTGAGCGCCATGGCCACCTTTGTCTTTGGGGTAGTTGTGATTTTAGTACGCGACAACATTGAAAAGTTGAAAAAGGCGTAAGCAGTGAAATCCTTCACAGCATTCATTCAAAATAAACCCATTCTATTTTGGGGAAGTTTGTTCGCTTTTACACAGGGAATTGCAGTTGTATTCGAAGTGTACCTATTATTCATTCTTCCAGCAGCATTATTCGCGCTTTGGTTAGCCATTCATAAAATAGAATGGGTTTGGTTTTTCAGCGTAATGGCCACTCCGTTGAGTATAAATCTCGAAGAAATGGAAGTGGCACACATTGGCATGTACTTGCCCACGGAGCCCATTATTGCAGCGCTTCTGTTACTCATGATTTTTAAAATCCTCTCCGGAAAAAGCGTTGACCGAAGAATTTTCAGACATCCGTTTACTTATATCATTGGATCCTATTTGTTGTGGATGGTTTTCACGGCAGTTACCAGTGAATATCCTTTGGTTTCATTCAAATTCATTGCAACACGACTTTGGTTTATTTCAGGTTTTTATTTGTTAGGCGCGCATCTTTTTCAAGACCTTTCCAACATAAAAAAATTCTTCGCGAGTTATTTAGCCCCACTCTGCATTGTAATAATTTATACAGTAACAAGACACGCTCAATTCAATTTCGATAAAGAAAGTGCGCACTGGGTTATGGAACCTTTGTTCAAAGATCACACGAGCTACGGTGCTGTTTTGGCCATGTTTTTTCCGGTTTCCATTGGCTTACTTTTTGTGAAAAAGAAAAGCCCGTTGATCACTTTCTTGATATACGCTGCCTTACTCATTGTTTCCATTGGACTTGTGCTGTCTTTCACACGTGCCGCTTGGGTTTCTGTTGTGGTTGCATTTGGAGTGCTGCTTATCATGATGATGCGCATTCCATTGAAATACGTGTTGTATGGAACAGTCATTTTCGGAAGTGTTCTTCTTTTTTCGTGGGATAACATTCAACAAGAACTTGGACAGAATAAGCAAGAGAGTAGCGACAAATTAGATGAACACGTTTCCTCTATTTCAAATGTGTCTTCTGACGCTTCAAATTTGGAACGATTGAACCGATGGCATTGCGCCATGGAAATGTTCAGCAGAAGGCCCATTGTTGGATGGGGACCTGGAACTTATCAATTCGTTTACGCGCCGTTTCAGCAAGCGAAGGATAGAACGATCATAAGCACGAACAACGGCGATGGCGGTAACGCACACAGCGAATACTTGGGTCCACTTGCGGAAGAAGGGGTATTGGGCTTGCTGCTCTTTATTTCAATTTTTGTGTATACCCTTGTTCTCGGATTTAAGTTGTTCTACGCGGCTGTAGAGAGAGAGCACCGAGCCATTATAGCCAGTGCGTTCTTAGGATTAATTACCTATTTCGTGCACGGCACCTTGAACAATTATTTGGACACGGACAAAGCGTCGGTGCCGTTTTGGGGATTCATCGGGATTTTAGTTGCAATGGATTTGTTTCATCTGAAGAAACAAGAAGAGGCTATTTCCAACAAATAGCCAGAATGGCTACATCGTCGTTGAACAAACATTCGCCGCGGAAAACATTTGCTGCATTCTCAATAGCAAGACAAACATCCTTGGCGTGTGAGCCTTTCATGTTTTTTTCAATACCTTCAATTTCGAAGTAATCACCTTCAGCATTGTTCACTTCAACAAGCCCATCTGTATAGCCCAACAAGACATCTCCAGATAAAACCACTTGCCTCACAGCGCTCACCTTTGGCAATTCTGGAAGCATTCCCAGTCCAATAGAAGTCGCGCCAAATTGCTTGAATTCGCTTCCCGTTTTGAAAACAGGAGCATTGTGACCGCAGTTCACATATTCCAACTCTTGGTCTTTCGAATTATAGACAGCTAAGAAAAAGGTGATAAACTTCTCGCCCTGAACAGCGTCCCAAACACGCTTGTTCAATTTGTTCGCGAGGTTAACTAAATCGGGACGTTTCTCTTCAAATGCATTTCGCACGTAGGCTTGAAAATTCGACATTAAAAAGGCTGCAGGCATTCCTTTTCCGGAAACATCACCTAAACAGAAGACCCATTCGTCTTCGTTGATTTGAAACACATCGTAGTAGTCTCCACCAACTTGCTGATGGGCTCTGTATATTCCTTGAACATTCCAAGCAGCGGTATCCGGAAAGCGACTTGGCAAAAGCAAGTGCTGCATTTCCGCAGCCAACTCCAACTCCTTCTTCAATCTTTCTTGTTGAACCAAGTTGGTCAACAATCTTTTGTTTTCAAGAGCAACACTAAGCACTGAAGTTAATGTTTGAAGAAAGCGCATGTGCTTCACTGTCGGACTCATTCCGCGTGCATCCTCAGCGTTGTCTCCGGCAAGGGCAATAGCAAGAGGTTGATCATTGTGCATTACCGGAATAACGACATCATAAGACTCGTGTGAGGCATCTTCCGAAAGCGCGACACCTTTGTTCGTTAGGAAAAAATCATCGGCAGGAATAATAAATTCCGTAACGTTCATGTCACCGTATTGAAGCAGACATTGCCAATCTTCGCGCTTAACGAATAAGGCCAATCTCTCTATTCCCAAATGGGTCTGTACAATATTTTGAAATTGGAAAATCAAATCTTGCTCTGAACTATTCGCGTTGATAGCTTCAGTTAATTCAAGTAGCGCATTCAATTTGAAGTCGCGTTGTTTTATTTTCGATGAGAGTCGCTCAGTATTTGACATCTTTGCAAAGTAACAACAAAGTATTCAATGCGCATTGCATTCACCGGACCAGAATCAAGCGGAAAAACAACACTTTCCTTATGGCTTGCAAACGAGCTTTCGGGTTCTACCTATGTTTCTGAATTTGCCCGAGAGTATCTTGAAGAAAGACAATTGACTCGCGCTACTGAAGAGGATTTCAAACAAATTGCAAGCATTCAATGCGAACGCTTCACTCAAAGTAAAGAGAGTAACTACCAAATTTTCGATACTGATATTTTCGTTCTTCGAATTTGGAATGATGAAGTTTTTAAATTGAAATTACCTGAACTAGAAATTCTTCCTTCCTACAAAATGGACATTCATTATTTATGTGCACCTGATGTTGAATGGGAAGAAGATCCTTTGAGAAGTGCACCAAACCAAGACTACCGGAATAGTTTGTTTTTGAAATACAAAACCGAGTTGATTGAAAATCAAACTCGGCATGTAACTTTAAATGGAAGTATCGAAAGAAAAAAAGAATTAATTCTTGAATCTATTCAAGCTTATAGTTCTATTTCACAGAAATAATAATAAACTCGGTTCTTCTGTTTTTCTGATGTTCTTCTTCTGAGCAGTCGGATTTTACCTTTCCTTCACACGGACAATTCACTTTAAGTCGCGACTCTCGAAATATTAGGTGCTGTCCAATATGACTTTAAACGAAACGTAAGGTTTTCCATTAAACTTGATTAAGGACACGAAAGTAAGACTCAAACAATTGTTTTACAAACAATAAAACCTATTTATCAACTGAGCTTTTTCGTTTGATAGATACAAAAACTACCGCTAACAATACTCCAAGACTATCAAAACACACATCGTACCAATCAAAAAAACGATCTGTGGTGCAAAAGAATTGATAGTATTCGAGTAGAACACCCGCACCACCCCAAACTAAGAAAGCCTTGTATTTCTTCCAACCAGAAAAAACCGCGAATGCGGCCCCAACAAAGAACATAAAGGCGTGTACAATTTTATCGGGACCTAAATTTCCCCAAAAAGAAATTTTCGGAAAAGACCTGCTAGACATGGCGTGCAGGCCAAAAACAACAACTGCCCACAAAATGTGAGCAGCTGTTCTATATTTTTTTGGAAGATTAACCCACCAAAGCTTCATAAGCTGCAGAGTCCATTAAAGAACTAAGGTCTGCTCCTTCCGATAATTTCACTTTAATCATCCAACCGGCTCCATATGGATCGTTATTCACATGCGCAGGATCAGCTTCTAATCCAGCATTCACTTCAACAACAGTTCCTGAAACTGGCATGAACAAATCACTTACAGTTTTAACAGCTTCCACTGTTCCGAAGATCGCATGCTCTTCAAGGGTTTCACCTTGCGTTTCAATTTCAACAAATACAATATCACCTAATTCGCTTTGCGCGAAATCTGTAACGCCAACAGTAGCCATATCGCCTTCAATGCGAACCCACTCGTGGTCTTTTGTGTACTTCAATTCAGCTGGAAAATTCATTGTTTTCAATTTATGTGGAACAAAAATAAGGGAAGTTTGAAGTGGAACAATTAAAAATAAGACTAACTTTCACCCAGAGTTTATGAAAATGGAAATTACTGCATACGTTGTTTTCTTGCTTCTCGCCATTGGTATGGCCTCGGGAATGCTCAGTGGATTTGTTGGAGTTGGCGGAGGACTTATTATTGTTCCTGCATTGGTGTACTTTCTCGGTTACACTCAATTACAAGCACAAGGAACAAGCCTAGCTGTATTGCTTCTTCCCGTAGGCTTTCTAGCCGTTATGCATTATTACAAGCAAGGAAATGTGAACACAGCGGCAGCACTTCTCATTGGCGCTGGATTTATTTCGGGTGCGCTATTCGGAAGCAAGTTCGCACACAACATACCCATTGCGAAGGTGAAATTCGGATTTGCACTCGTGATGCTCCTTGGAGCAATGAAGCTACTCTATGAATCGAGTAAAGTTTTGTTCGGGTCGAATTAACTCACATTGTAAATCCGCTCCATCACCTTTCCAAATGCATAAATGTCTTGGAATGAATTGTACATGGGAACCGGTGCCATTCTAATGATGTCGGGTTCGCGCCAGTCAACGACTACACCTTCCTTCGCCAATACCTCAACAAAATCTTTGGTTCTTCCTTTCAAACGAATAGAAAGCTGACAACCTCTTTCATTTGCATCGTGAGAAGTGAGTTGTTCAACAGGAACTCCCTTCGATTTCAATTCCTGAAAAATAAATTCCAAGTAAGCGGTTAACTCTTTCGACTTCGCGCGCAGCGCTGACATGGATGTTTTGTCGAAAAGATCTAAAGCGGCTCTATGAGCAGCCATGGATAAAACAGGAGCGTTGCTCATTTGCCAAGCTTCTGCAGAATGTGTTGGATCGAAATTTTTCTGCATCAGAAATCGCGTCTCCGCTTTGTTGCCCCACCATCCCGCAAGTCGCAAAACTTCTTCTCCGTGATGACGTTCATGCACATATACTCCAGAAACTCCACCAGGCCCGCTGTTCAAATATTTGTAACTGCACCAACATGCGAAATCTATGTCCCAATTGTGCAACTGCAAATCTATGTTGCCCGCAGCATGCGCAAGATCCAATCCGACCTTGGCGCCAACGGCATGTCCTGCCTTCGCCAGCGATTCACAATTGAAATATTGTCCGCTGAAATAATTTACTGCACCAAAACAAACAACTGCAAGCTCTTCTCCGAGTTCGTTAATCTTCGCTAAAATATCTTCTTCACGCAACAGCACTTCACCTTCACGCGGCTGCATTTCAACCAAGACATCATCTGGATTTAATCCGTGCAATTTCGCTTGTGATTCAAAGGCATAACGATCGGAAGGAAAAGGTTTATGTTCAAATAAAATCTTCGTTCGTTTTCCTGAAGGTCGATAAAAACTAATGAGCAATAAATGCAAATTCACCGTAAGCTGATTCATGGCTACAACTTCTGAGTTCTTTGCGCCAACCACGTTTGCAAGGGATTCCGTAAGCACCTCATGATAATTGAACCACGGACGCTTCGCATCGAAATGTCCTTCAACACCAAACTTTTCCCAATCACTTAATTCTTGCAGCAAATACTCTTTCACTCCCTTGGGTTGAAGACCCAGTGAATTCCCTGTGAAGTACAACATAGGCATACCGTTGTGTTGTGGAATGAAATATTCATCACGAAATGATTTTAAAGAATCACTTTCATCTTTCATCTTCGCAAACTGCTCTGTATTCTCCCAAGCGCTCATAGTCGTGAATTATTTGAATGCAAATTTAGTGGAAGCTCTGTAACTATCTTTGCACGAATATTATGATAAAAGCGCACACCTTTAAACTATTCCTGTTTTTTTTCCCCTTTGCATTGTACTCCTGCAAGGATCAACCCCCACCTGCGCCTCCTGCTCCAACTGAGCCTGCAGAGAAAATAGAAGTCAAAAAAAAAGAAATCACGTATTTCAGTGACAGCATAGATTCAGCTTTTTTTCTTGAATCTTTGGACAGCTCTGTGGCTGTTATAAACAAATTATATTTTGAAAGAGACGAAGAAAACCCACAGGGCATTTTTACTTTCAGGGGCGGAAATCAGAGAAACAGCCCTATCCGGGGAGTATTGAATTCCAGACCAAAAACAATTCGAAAGGATTGGGAATTTAAAACCGCGATTGATTCAATGAACGGAAATTTTGGATATTGGGGCGGAGGCGCCGGCTGGACAGGACAGCCATTGGTTGTGAATTGGAATAAAAACGAATTGGCTCAATTATCGGGTCTGAAAGAAACTTTTTTAAATCGAAATGAATTAAAAGAAATCATTCAAATTTCACTTTCAGGAAATATTTATTTTTTGGATTTCGAAAGCGGCATTGAAACACGTCCGCATCTTTCTATCCGAAATCCGATTAAGGGTACGCCTAGCATCGATCCTAAAAACAAAGACTTACTCTATGTTGGTCATGGAATTCCACACAGAGGAGAAATGGCGTGGCGCGTCTTCCATTTAAAAAAACAAACCCTATTGCATGAGGAATTTCTTCCGTCTTCATTTGCCTACCGCAAATGGGGTGCTTGCGATGCGTCACCGTTAATCGATACGACGAGTTCCACAATGATTTGGCCAACAGAATCCGGTGTTATCTACCGGCACAATTTCAGTGATAATATTTTTGAGAAAATTGAGCAATTTCGATACAGACTTTCCGCATCGAGCTATCAGGGAATCGAATCCAGTCCAAGCGCCTACAAGCAATTGGGTTATTTCACAGATAATGGTGGTAACGTATTTTGCGCAGATTTACGAACCATGAAACCACGCTGGCATTTCTTCAACATCGATGATTCAGATGCCTCACCGGTGATCTCCATCGAAAATGAAATTCCGTTTGTTTTTATTGGAAATGAAGTGGATAAACAAGGAGCTGAAGGCTTAGGATATTTAAGAAAATTAAATGGGTTAACTGGAAAAGAGGTTTGGAAGTTCGAGAAGAAATGTTACTCATCCCATGGCGAAAAAGTTAACAATGGCGGCATGCTATCTACCCCGCTTCTTGGAAAAGAACAGGCCGCAAATATCATATACACAATTTTCTCTCGAACCGACACTAACGCCGCTGGAATGCTCGTTGCCATTAACAAAAGTAACGGAAGTAAACTATTCGAAGTGCCGCTATCTAGATACAGTTGGGTATCACCAATTGCATTATATGACAAGGCAGGTTACCCGACTCTTTATGTCCCAACAGTAAACGGATTGGTATTCCTAATAGATGGCATTACTGGGGAGGTGATTTTTTCACAGGATATGGGCTGTATTTTCGAATCGTCGCCTATTGCATGGAACAATCGAATTATTCAACCGGCTAGAGGAAATAAAATATTTAGCTTTGTAGTAGAATGAAAACTAAACTTACATTATTTCTTGTCTTCGCTGCAAGCATCGCATTCGGACAAAAATCAAAATTATTCAAAGTCGAAAATAATCGCGCGGCTTATCACTACTGGTGCTACGAGCCGGAAAATTACAATGCCAATAAAGACAGCCTTTGGCCTGTATTTGTTTTTCTTCATGGCCGCAGTCTTAGCGGAACAAATCTCGATATAGTTAAGAAATATGGCCTTATCGCAGAAGTGGGAAAGGGAAGAAAATTCCCTGCTATTATTATTGCGCCTCAAGTGAACAATGGCGAATCATGGAGCCCCGATAAGGTTATTTCTTGCCTGAATGAATTAGCTAAAACCCATCGAATAGATACAACTCGCATTTCTATTACAGGCATGAGTCTTGGCGGCTATGGATCTCTACACACCGCAGGAAAATATCCTGAGAAATTTTGCGCAGTTGCTGCATTTTGTGGCGGTGGAAAAGCCAAAGATGCCTGCAAACTTTCTACAATTCCGGTATGGGTAGCTCATGGAAAATTAGACCGAGCTGTGCCCTTTGGTGAATCATATGAAATCGTGGAAAGAATAAAATCGTGCAGCTCTAAAAATGTGAAATTTACTATTTTCGAAACGCACGATCACGGCGCATTGGAACGAATGTTTAGGACTTCTGAGCTATATGACTTCTTCCTTAAAAATCAAAAAGGAAAACCTACATACTTTCCACCTTTTCAAAAAAAATCGTTGAATTAAACCAGTGTATTGGTTGGGGTATTCGGAAAAATAACCCATGGCTTGAATGTCTTGGCTTCTTCAAAGTCCATTTGAGCGTATGAACATACGATAACAATATCGCCTACCGTGCATTTCAATGCTGCCGGGCCATTCAAGCAAATCACACCACTTCCTCTTTCTCCCAAAATAATATACGTTTCAAGACGTTCGCCGTTGGCGCAATTCAGAACTTGAACGCGCTCTCCCTCTATCATATTTGCAGCTTCCAATAGAATTGGGTCTATTGTTATGCTACCTATATAATTCACATCTGCCTCAGTTACAGTTACTCGGTGAATTTTTGACTTTAAAACCTGAATAATCATAGGCGGCAAATTTAATCTTCATTTCTCATCTTAGCGCCATAATTATGAGAAAGATTTTGAATATTCTACTGAATTGTTGGTTTCCGAGGGTGTGCAGCGCCTGCGAAAGAAGTCTATCCTTGAAGGAAGAAGGACTGTGCTTCTTTTGCAAGCAATATCTTCACCATACAAATCACTTCGAAAGAAGGGGTAATACACTTTTTGTGCAGTTAGCCTATCGCATGTCCCTGCACAGTGTCCAATCTCTTTACTTCTTTCAACCTAAAAGCATTGAACAACGAGCCATTCATGAATTGAAATACAAAAAGAACATGCAAATTGGAAATTTCTTCGGGAACGAAATGGGCAAACGTTTATTGAAAACATCTTGGCTGC
>JBIKVX010000036.1:0-11453 GCA_044356625.1 Flavobacteriales bacterium
CGTTTCGTTTCAAGCTTCTGTAAATTACGTGGGTAACACTACCATGATTGTCGGTATTCGTGTGGAATCGCTTAATCCAAAAACCAGTGTCGTGAAGCATACCAATTCTTGTTACTTCACTATGGCGGCCAAAGATGACTCAGGCGCACTCATGCAAGTTCCCGAATTGATTCTCGAAAGCGAAGAACAAATTAGAAGATTTTGTGAAGGAAGAGTACTGCGCGATTATTCAAAGAAAAAACGCGATCTGTTGAAGTCAGATCTCAAGGGCTTCTCTCACGCTCAACTTATTGAAAACTGCAGCAAAGAACGCTGTGTAGTAAACATTAAAAATTAATTCTTAGAATGCGATCGCTGCTTGCTCTCTTTTGCGTCGCGCTTTCGCTTCATTCGTTTGCTCAGTCGAAGAGGACAGTAACCCTTCTTCCGAATGTAACTTGCTTTACTCTTGATACTTCTATTGTCCGACCAAGCTCTATCCAAGTCATTCATAAAAATGAAATTATTAAATCCGGATATCGCTATACCGTGCATGCGCAAATGCTCTTGCGTGATACTCTTTTGAATGATACACTCTGGGTGAAGTACGAAACGATGGATGTGCCTTACAATGCTTTTTTGCAAACGTATGAGCCTCAGTATGGAAAAAGGGACATCTTTCAATTCGGCATTATACAGGCGCCGCAGACCGAGCGTTCGTACGATGCGATTCAAAAAAGCGGATCCATCACCCGAGGCATTTCAATCGGAAATCAACAAGACCTGGGTGTTCAGTCGTCACTCAACCTGCAACTTACTGGAAAAATTGCTAATCGTTTTCAATTGCTAGCATCCATTTCAGACAACAACATTCCCATTTCTTCATCCGGAAGTACCCAGCAATTTCAAGAATTCGATCAAGTGTTTATTCAGCTAACCGATAAGCGAAATAAATTTATTGCCGGCGATTTTACCTTGCCTTTGAGAACACATTACTTCATGAAATACACGAAGCGAGGCCTGGGTTTATTCGTTCAAAACACCAGTGAAATTAAGACAAAGGGTATTTTAAAAAGTGAAGTTTCCGTTTCAATTTCGAAGGGTAAATTCAACCGACAAAGTATTCAAGGGATAGAGGGAAGTCAGGGACCATACCGTTTACAAGGTTCACAAGGCGAATCTTACATCACTGTTCTTGGCGGGACGGAAAACGTTTACATCGATGGAAAAAAATTGATCCGCGGACAAGACCAAGATTATCTCATCGATTACAATTCAGCAGAAATTGTTTTCACCCCGAGAAATAGAATCACCAAAGACAAACGAATTGTTGTTGAATTTCAATACAGCGATCGTCAATATGCGCGTCCCTTGGTCACCGCTGATTTCGAATACACAACCAAAAAGGGAACAACCTACGTCCAGCTTTTTCAAGAAATGGACGCGAAAAATCAACCCTTACTGCAGACCCTTACTGCCGAAGATCGCGTTACGCTTATGCAAGCAGGCGATGCGTTTTCAAGCACAAACGTCAGCGGAATAGACAGCGTAGGATTTCAGTCAGATCGCGTAATGTACATGCTCTTAGATACGCTCACATTCACTGACGTCTTAATTTTTTCGACCAACGCGACCAACGCTTTTTACACCGCTAATTTTACGTTTGTTGGAAATGGAAATGGGAACTATGTTGAGAATGGATTTTCATCTTATGGAAAAGTATTCAAATGGGTAGCTCCTGTAGATGGCGTGAAACAAGGAAATTACGAACCCATTCAACGGTTAACTGCCCCGAAGAAACAGCGTATGCTGGTAGCAGGTCACACTTCAAATTGGGGAAACGAAAAGATTTTATGGAGCATGAATGTGGAGGGAGCATACACCGATTTCGATGCGAATACGTTTTCAAGTTTGAACGATCAGAACAACCAAGGCTTCGCGTGTAAAGCGAATTTGAAAGAGAAGATTGCGGGTAGAAAGGAAGGGAAAGTTTTTCTTTGGGAAATAAATACAGAGAACTTGTCCGCGACATTCAATCGCGTTGAACGCTTTCGTGAAGTGGAATTTGAACGCAATTGGAATACGAGGTCAATGTTGCGTTACGGCGAAAGCGAATGGTTGTCTGAAGCCAAAGTTGTTCGTGAATTTTCTTCAGGAAAATTTATTTCTTTGAGTGGAGCGCATTATGAAATTGGTTCTGTTTACGAAGGAAATAAAATGAAATTTTTAGTGAACGCAAATCTTTCGAAACGGACCAAGCTTCAGATAGATGCTTCTGCGTTAGAGACCAACGGCTCAGTGAGTTCTTCATTCATTCGTCAAAAGGCCCATCTGTACCGGGAAGGCGAGCGCTTTACTTTTGGAGTTCGCGACGAGCAAGAACAAAACACGTTTGCAGTTCCGCAGCAGTCGTATAAATTTTTCGACGGTGAAGCGTACTTCCGTTCAACTGATACAACGCATCGCGCATTTAAATTGTTTGTTCGAAACAGAACCGATCACGCTTTTTTGTTGAATGAAGTAACCCCTATTTCTTCAGCAAACAATTATGGAGTTGAATTTCGAAACACAACAAAGGGTGGAAGTTATTTCGCTATTACAGCAAGTAATAGACAGCTTGTTTCCTTGAATAGTTTAGCTCTGATTAAACCACTGAGTAGTTTACTCGGACGAATTGAATTTCGAACACCACAAAACAAATGGGTGCAACTGAATTTGTTTTATGAAACTTCAAGCGGATTAGAAGCGAAGCAAGCTTTTATTTATGCTGAAGTCCCTGCTGGACAAGGAGTGTACGTCTGGAACGACTACAACGACAACGGCATTAAAGAGCTTTCTGAATTTGAAGTCGCTGCCTTTGTATATGAAGCGAATTACGTGCGTCTGCCTGTTCAGACAACCGATTACCAAAGCGTTTACACAACGGCATTTACTACTTCCTTGAATTTGAATCCACGACAATGGAAGAATAAAAATTCGAATATGTACAACGCAGTGAAAGTATGGAGCACGCAGCTCATGAGTCGTGCAGAGCGGAAATCTACTTACGGAGGAATCGAACATATTTCACCGTTGTATACCAATGAAGATTATTTAGTTTCTGCAGGAAATGTTTTTCGCGGAACACTTTTCTACCGCAAGTCTGATCCGAATTTCAGTGCCGATCTTACTTCACAAAAGGTCATGAATAAGGCATTCTTACTATCCGGTTTTGAAACACGCATGGAGCAGTCCGTCACAATTAATTTCAGAAAGGCAATTGAATCAAGCGTTCAGTTTTTACTTCAAGGTGCTTCCGGAAACAAACAAACCTCTTCCGATTTTTTGGCGACGCGAAACTTTTCTTCCACATATATCACAACAACTCCGTCGTTCGCGTTTCAACCTACCAACAACAAGCGATATTCTGTTTCAGGGGAATACGCAATCAGAAAGGGAAACGCTAGCGAATCTGTTTTCCAAGCGCAAAGCCTTTCTGTGGGCGCCGATGCGCAAGTAGAATCTAAGAACGGACAGTTATTCAAAAGTGAATTCAAGTACATACGCATTCAATTCGAAGGCGATGCAACGGGACCTGTTGTATACGATGCGTTAGGCGGATTGCAATCAGGAAACAACCTCACGCTCGCATGTGCTTGGCGTAAAACAATCAATCAGAATTTACAACTTTCGTTGAATTACAATGGAAGGAAAAGCGATGGTCGCGATATCGTTCACGCCGGAAATATGAGTGTGCGTTTGTTGTTTAACTAAACCACATCATAATTTCTTCCAACTGCGCAGCAGGCACATCGAGCTTGTTTTTCTTACGGAACTGATTCAAGTTTTGGTGCAGTGCTGTGGCTTTGGTTTCTTTCAATTTATCGAGTGAAAGAAATCCCATGCTCACGATAGCCTCTATCCAATGTGCTTGAATTCCTTTCGCTTCGAAAGAAGCAACATCAGGTCCTTCTTGTTTTTTCTCTGGACGCATTTGCGGGAAGAACAACACTTCTTGAATGCTCTCGTTGTTGGTCATCATCATCACCAAGCGATCCACACCAATGCCCATTCCAGAAGTAGGCGGCATGCCGTATTCCAAAGAACGCAAGAAATCGTAGTCAATGAACATCGCTTCATCGTCCCCGCGTTCCATCAGGTTTGCTTGCTCTTCGAAACGTTCTCGCTGATCAATAGGATCGTTCAATTCGGAATAAGCGTTGGCCAATTCTTTTCCATTCACCATTAATTCGAAACGCTCAGTAAGTTCTGGGTTTTCGCGGTGACGTTTGCACAACGGCGACATTTCCACCGGATAATCTGTAATGAATGTCGGTTGAATGTAGTGCTTCTCGCACATTTCACCGAACAACGTATCAATGAGTTTTCCTTTTCCTAAATTTTCTCCAGCTTCTAAACCTAACTCTAAACACTTCGCACGAAGCTCGTGTTCAGACTTTCCAGTAATATCGAACCCAGTATATTCCTTAATCGCATCGGTCATAGTAACGCGCGCGAATGGAGCTTTAAAGCTTAATGTTTTTTCTGCGAACTGAACTTCGGTTTGTCCGAGTGCTTCCAAGGCAACATGCTCAAGCATTTGCTCGGTGAAATTCATCATCCAGTTGTAGTCTTTGTAGGCTACATAGATTTCCATCACAGTAAATTCTGGATTGTGGGTACGATCCATTCCTTCGTTACGGAAGTTTCTGCTGAATTCGTAAACCCCGTCGAATCCGCCTACAATAAGTCTTTTCAAATACAACTCATTCGCAATACGCAAGTACATAGGAATGTCGAGCGAGTTGTGATGAGTTTTAAATGGACGCGCAGAAGCACCTCCAGGTATCGCTTGAAGAACAGGAGTGTCAACTTCCAAATATCCTTTGTCGTTGAAGAAATTACGCATGGCGTTTACAATCTTGGTGCGCTTCACGAAGGTGTCTTTCACTTTCGGATTCACCACAAGATCTACGTAGCGCATACGGTAACGTAATTCAGGATCTGTGAATGCATCGTAAATATTTCCATCCGCGTCTGTCTTCACCATTGGAAGAGGCTTCAACGATTTCGCTAAGACCTTCAACCCAGAAACGTGAATCGAAATTTCACCCAATTTCGTAGTGAATAGTGTTCCTTCAATACCCACAAAATCGCCGTAGTGCAAAAGGTGACGAACAACATTTTGGTAAAGCGATTTGTCTTCGCCCGGGCAAAGCGCATCTTGATTGATGTACAATTGAACTCTTCCGGTGGAATCGAAAAGATCGGCGAATCCCGCCTTTCCTTGAATACGCTGATTCATTAATCGTCCGGCCACAATAACCTGTTTACCCTCTTCGTAGTTCGCCTTTATTTCTTCGGCGTTTGAAGTGGTAATAAATTCTTCAGCAGGGAAGGGGTCTATGCCTAGCGCGCGCAATTTTGCGAGTGCTTCTCTGCGTACAATTTCTTCAGGGGAAAGATTCAAACTCATGAACGCGAATTTAGCACAATTACGAACTCGCCCTTCGGTTCGTGTGTGCTGAAATGCGCTAAAAGTTCAACAAGTGTTCCGCGACGTGTTTCTTCGAATTTCTTAGATATTTCGCGCGAGACAGAGCATTGGCGGTCTTCACCACAGAATTTTATTAACTGTTCTAAGCATTTCACCATGCGATGAGGCGATTCATATAGAACAGAAGTGAAGGGGTTTTCGGCGATTCGCTTGAGTTGTGTTTCTCTTCCTTTTTTTTGTGGAAGGAACCCTTCGAAAATAAATTTATCGGTTGGAAGTCCACTGTTCACGAGGGCCGGTACAAAGGCAGTTGGGCCTGGAAGGCATTCAACCGGAATGTTGTTTTGAATGCATGCGCGAACCAACAAAAATCCAGGGTCAGAGATTCCTGGTGTTCCTGCATCGGAAATGAGGGCAACCGATTGTGATTGTTGAATGCGCTCAATAATATGATCTAGTTTTTGATGCTCGTTGTGCTGGTGGAAAGCCACCAGTTGTTTTGAAAATTCGAGGTGATGCAACAACCGAACGCTCACTCGGGTGTCTTCGCACAAAATGAAATCGCACTCCTTTAAAATGCGAATGGCTCGCAGCGTAAGGTCTTCAAGGTTTCCAACTGGTGTCGGGACAACGAATAACCTCATGCCATGTAGCGTCTGTTCACCAAATCGGTGAAGTCTTTCGCTGCCATAGAATCTGGATTCCAGCTGTACTTGTCTTTCAATGTTTGAAGGACACGCATGGCTTCATCGCGATTGGTATTGTTTAGTTTCTCCAATGTCACTTCGTATTCTTGGTTGTTTCCTTTGAACAAATCTTTGCAGAATTGAAAGCGCTGATTTAATGAAATATTCTTTTTCAAATCGCTAATGGGCGAACCCTCTAACTTTTTAGCAATAGTAGCTTGCTGACTTGCATTTTCTTTGAAGGTATCGTTCAACGAAACCATTGGTTTCACTTCCCCCTTCGGAGCTTCTATAGCCGGTTCATCATTTGGAATCAATTGAAAAACGATGTCTTCGTCCTCCTCCTCTTGCGAAGCATCTTGTGCAACATCTTTCGAAGAATCTTGCACCGCATTTGCATCTTGTGCAACAACTTGCTCCGCACCTTGTGTATCATCTTCCGCAGGACCTTGCTCCGCAACCTGCTCCACCTCCTTGATTGCATCAATCAAATTCACCTGATTAGCGAGCTCCGCAGGAGGGGCAATGGGTGTCGTATCAATTTTAATAGGCTCAGAGGTTTCTAAAACCGCTTGCATTTTTTCAACTGGAGTGATTGTTTCAGAGAATGCTTTGAATCGGAGAATGATCAGTTTTTCGTAGAGTTCACTGCATAATTCTACCAGATGCTGTGTTTGTTCCGGCGACATATTGCCAGAAAGCAGCTCGTTAATGTTGGTGTGAAGTTCCTCTGAAAGTTCTTTCAAGCGCATAGCATTTTCCATAGTACAAATTGTACTTCAAAAATAAACTCCCAATGCTTTCCTTTTCAGGAAGTATTGGGAGTTATTAAAAGTGGAAAGTGAACACTTACACACTTTGAGGTGGAAATTAGTTTCCTTCAGTACCTTCAATTGTTTCTTTCGGAATTTCTGGATATACAACCAACGCGCAATCGCCAGGGGCTGCAACCAATTCTTTATCGAGAGTTTCAGGAGTTACGAGTAATTGAATGGCTATTTTATTTGTCGGATCTAGTTGAATTACTTTGTTCCAAGCGGATTTTGAACAATTAATATCGCCCATATTTCCGTAGAACAACCCAAGGTATTGGTAGGCCTCGGTTAAATTCTTTTTGTTCTTTTCGATAACTCCAGGATCTTGTCCCACTAAGATAATTCCTTTTTCGTAGAAAGGTTTTGCCAAACCTATAGCCGGACGAGATTCTGTTACCGAAGCAAGGTCGATTTTGTTTTGACATTTAGCTACCCAGAACCAAGCTTCAGGATATCTTACAGAGCTTCTGCGAAAAGTTGTATCTGCTAAAACATATTGTTGAGAGAAATAATACATCTGTCCTTGAATGAATTGATCTTTAGCATCGGCTCCTAATTTCTCCATTTTCTTTTCATACCAATCCGCTGCCTTGCTGTATAGTTTAATGCGAAGAGCTTCGTTTTCTTTTCCTTTAGCGGCAATGGCTTTGTTGGTGTAAAATGTTGCAATTTCATTGTATCCTTCAGTGTAGTCAGGGAACAATTGAATTGCTTTTTCTATGTAGACTATTGCTAAGCTATCTTGTCCTAAACCCAAACAAATCTTATTATAATTTACATAATCAGAATAATCTTGGTTTTTCAAATCTTGTTTTGCGAAGTAGATATCCATATAGTTTTTCGCTTCGCTGAATTTCTTAAGCTCCAAATAAGAATAACCCAAAACACGATTTAATTTATTATTATCTGGGTCACAAGGCATGGCAGATGTAATCTCCGTAACTGCACGGTCGTAATTTTTTGTTAAATAGAAGAAAGAAGCATATCGTTGTTGCACTCGGCAAGAGTTGTTTAATTCAAGATATTTTGCATAGGATGCAATGGCCTCTTCGAAGCGACCATAATCTTTTAATAATTCTGCTTTAATCTTATAAGAAGGTGCAAATGTTGGATCAGTAGCTATAGCTTCATTATAGAATTTCAAAGCCTCCTCGTTGTTTTTGGCTCCTTGATACAATTTGGCCTTTCTATATAATGCGGGTACATATTTTGAGTCAATCTCAAGGCACTTGTTGTATTCTTTGATGGCTAAAGATTGGTTGTTTATGTCTTTATAACTGAAATAATCTCCTAACGTTAATCCTAGCTGAAGGCGAATAGCTTTGTTTTCGATTTCTACTTCGGCCAACGCATCAAGGGATTGCTTAGCAGCAGCTAAGTTTCTTTTACCCTCTTCTGCCATATTAGATGCAGCTATGGCGATATACGTCGTGTATTTTAAGTCCTTGGTGACTTTATTTTTTTTGTAGTCAACAATACTGCGTGCCTTGGCGAAGTATATATCTGCTTTACCTGAATTCCCTTCACGAAGTTCTATTTGACCTAAACCAACATAATTCAAAGGGAAGAGAGAATCAGCTTTTACGCCAGCTAAAAAAGCTTCTTTGGCTTCAGCAGTCTTATTGGCGTCTATAGATTTTCCGTCGACTGCCCATTCTAAATAATTGAATCCGTCTACAGCGAATTTCTCTGGGCTATTCGGCATGCTCGCCAAGTCACGTAGAGCTTTTTCATAGCGCTCGTTCATGGTAGAAGTGCGAATAGGGTCAAATGCAGGGTTGAGTTCCATTGGAGCTCTTTTTTGTGCTGTGCACGAAAGAAGTAGCACATTGGCCACTAGGATTGTGAATAGGTTTTTCATATTCATGTTTACTTATTTCAGGTTTAATCTTTTATTCTAATTATTCTTGTTGGCGACGTAGCAGCAACCATGCCCATTTTGTGAATGATCAATTGGCCTTTTTCTCCGTTTAAAAATGAAATGAATCCCGTTCCCACCGTGCCCTTCAATCCAGTGCGAATCGCATAGACATCTCTAGTGAATGGATAGCTCTTATCAAACACGTAGGCTTGAAAAGGGTATCGCACTCGTTCAGGATGATCTGTAAGGGTGTTGTTCAAAATTCCTACTACATCAATCTTTTCTCTGAAAGCTTTAGTAACCTTGTCTTCTGGATCGGTAATCCAACTGACTGAAATAATTCCGATAGATCCAGGATTATCATGTACATAATTTATAACAGCTGCAGTGCTGTCCAGGGCAAAGAAATTCGCTGGCATTCCACCTCCGTTCAAAAAATTCTCTTGAACATATCTAGCGTTACATGAACCGTTGTGGTCGAAAATGACGCGAATGTCTCCATTCTTGTTCGCAGGATTTATTTGACTCCAATTGGTAATTTGTCCGCCAAGCACTTGTTTCGCTTGATCAAGGGTTAAAACGGTATCCTGATTTTCCTGATGAACAATAAGCGCAATAGCATCTGTTGCGATTTTCACAGATTCTGGCATACGTTGCTTCGATGCAAAGAAATCCAATTCAGCTTGTGTCAGCGGACGGTTGATAATAGCTGCTTGAATGCTGTCTGCAAGTAAAAGGCGAATAATTTCTTCTTCTGTTGAATACGTGGGTTTAATTTTCGCTTTATCATAAATCTGCTCGTATACCGGAATTTGCGATTGCATCATTAGGCTGTAACTTTCGTCGACCCCTATTTTCAATTCACCAGCAGAAATACCCTGCGCTGTTGTCTCATAGTTGCCGCAGCTGCCGAGTAAAGCACCAACGAAGGCTAAAAAAAATAGTTTTTTCATCGTGTCGTTTCTTCAGATTTAATCTCTTTCCACGCTTTGACAATTCTTCTTGCGCGCAATGCAGCGTACAACAGGAGCACCAGAGCGAACCAATACTTCCGTTGGCCCGGCAAACTGTTGTCTAACGCGTTGGAGGCCATACAAAAAATGGCCAGTCCAACGAAAACTCCTACCATAATAATCTGACTAATGAGCAGCGGCTTTTTTAGCATAGAATGCAAATTTAATCGTTTACCAGTGAAAATTGAATAGGAATAGTTTGTTTTACAGCAACGGACGCATTTCCGCTACGACCGGGGATCCAATTCGGCATCTTTTGAATGGCTTTTAATGCTATTTTATTCAACTCATCGCCGCTCTCAATGCCACGTTCGAGAGCCACGCGAGAGATGCTTCCGTCTTCTTCAATAACGAAGGAAACATAGACCGTTCCTTCAATCCCGAGTGTTTTCATCCGATCGGGATAAAAAATATTCTCTTGAAGGAAGGAGTATAGTTCTGATACCCCTCCAGGGAATTCGGGCATGATCTGAGCGAATGTTTTGAAATTGTTATTTTTTTTCTTTTTTACGGTAGTAGTGTCTAGAGTGAAATTAGGTTCCTCGGGAAATCCAAAGAACTCCTCGTCATCTCCCGCTGTGCCCAATCCGCCGAAACGAGAAAACACATTGGTTTTTGTTGTGGTGTTGTCAACGACATTAATAGTTCTGTTTTCTTGGCCACCGGCTTGCTTTTGCTGAACAAGAGAGTGCTTCTTCGCCTCTTTTTTAGGTTGAATTTTTACCTCATCTAAACGAATAGTTGCCAATTGTGCCATTTGAATCTCTGGCGCTTTTTTCTCAATGGCTTTGTTGGAAACCGTTAGCGCAAAGAGAAATCCAGAAACCAAGCATAGCCCCAAGGCTGTCGAAAGCAGAGTTCTGCGTCCGTAGTTTTTACGAAGCGTATAGGCGCCATACATTTTGTTGCGGGTTTCAAACACTACTTCATCGAGTGTTTTGAAAAGGGTGCGAGTCGTTTTCATAACTGTTGTTTTCTTTTTCGAACGAGGTATTCCTTGTACTTGGTCTTTTGAAGAACTATATTTGATATTCATTTACATTCAATAATTTCATTTCTATGCGTGTTAAATTGTTGCTTTTCTTTCTTGTTGTTTTTACTGAATCCAATGCACAGCAAGAGAAATTCATTGTTTCAAATGGAAAGAAATTACCATTGAAAGAATATGTTGTGAATGGAGATTATGAAGCAAGACTACCTTTCATCTTGTTTTTGCACGGTGCCGGAGAGCGTGGAAGCGACAATCTTGCTCAGACCAAAGTGGGATTGCCGGTATTTATGGAAACCTTGAAAACCGCGGGTTTAGAGCATTATATTCTGTGGGCTCCTCAGTGTCCAACCGATCAAAGATGGACCGACGTCGATTGGAAAGCTATTGAACACACGATGGAAAAAAATCCAACTTGGCCTATGAAAGTCTTAATGGATGGAATTGATTCACTCGTGTTGAACACTCAAATGATTGATACTACTCGCATGTATATTGTTGGATTGAGCATGGGCGGATACGGCACATGGGAATACATTGCACGCCAGCCATATCGCTTTGCTGCAGCAATGCCGGTTTGCGGTGGTGGAGATATTGAACAGGCGAAAAACAATACGCAAACCGCTGTGTGGGCC
>JBIKVX010000037.1:0-11391 GCA_044356625.1 Flavobacteriales bacterium
GGAAAAAAGATAATGAAATCGAATTAGAAAATATGAGTGAAGATTTCGATATAAGAGACGAAGCAGAAGGAACAACAGACAAGGATTTAGAAAGAGTCCTTAGACCCAAATCATTTGAAGATTTTACAGGTCAAAAGCAGGTGCTTGATAATCTTCAAATTTTTGTCCAGGCAGCCAAATTGCGCGGAGAGTCGTTAGATCACGTACTGCTTCATGGCCCTCCAGGATTAGGGAAAACCACCTTAGCCTACATAGTTTCTTTGGAAATGGGGGTAGGGATTAAGACAACCTCTGGTCCTGTATTAGACAAACCCGCAGATCTAGCCGGTTTGCTGACGAATCTCGAAACGAATGATGTTTTGTTTATTGATGAAATTCACAGATTGAGTCCTGTTGTAGAAGAATACCTCTACAGCGCAATGGAAGACTTTTGTATTGACTTGGTGATTGACACGGGACCGAATGCGCGTTCGGTTCAGATTAATTTGAATCCGTTTACTCTTGTTGGCGCAACAACGCGAAGTGGATTGTTGACCGCTCCTTTGCGCGCCCGTTTCGGAATTAATGCGAGACTTTCGTATTATGACTCGAAGACCTTGACCGATATTGTTGAGCGTAGCTCAGCCATTTTGAAAATTCCAATTACCCCCGATGCAGCGTACGAGATAGCTCGCAGAAGCCGCGGTACACCGCGTATTGCGAACGCACTGCTTCGTCGTGTTAGAGATTTTGCGCAAATAAAAGGTGATGGAACCATTGAAATAAACATTACTCAAATGTCTTTGGATGCATTGAATGTGGATACGTTGGGTCTTGATGAAATGGACAATAAGATATTGATGACCATGATGAACAAGTTCAATGGAGGACCAGTAGGTCTAACTACTATAGCTACCGCTGTTGGTGAAGATGCAGGAACCATTGAGGAAGTTTACGAGCCATTCCTTATTCAAGAAGGATTTTTAACGCGCACGCCAAGAGGAAGACAATTGACAGATCTTACCTACAAGCATTTGGGAAAGATTAGAAATAATCCTGGACAATTGTTCTAGTGTCTAATCAGTCTGAACATACCCTTATTGTTAAAGAAATTGCAGGTCAATTGGGATTTGCGCAATGCGGTATTTCGAAGGCTGAATTTTTGGAGGAAGAGGCTCCACGTCTTGAGCAATGGTTAAAGCAGAGTATGCACGGTGAAATGCGCTACATGGAAGGACATTTCGATAAGCGCTTGGATCCATCGTTGCTTGTTCCTGGAGCAAAGAGTGTAGTATCGCTTATGTTCAATTATTATCCGAAAGAAGTTCAATCTTCGGATCTTCCAAAGATTTCAAAATACGCTTGGGGAGAGGATTACCATGTTGTTGTTAAGGATAAATTGTTTCAGTTTGTCGAACTTATTCGCGAGCGAATAGGTGATGTAAACGGAAGAGTTTTCGTGGATAGTGCTCCAGTATTGGAAAAGGCTTGGGCTGCGAAATCTGGATTAGGTTGGGTTGGAAAAAACAGCAATCTTATTTCAAAACAGAAAGGCTCTTTTTTCTTTTTAGCTGAGCTCATTCTCGATTTGAATTTAGATGCTGACGGTATTGTAACCGATCATTGCGGAACTTGCACAGCCTGCATAGATGCTTGTCCGACAGGCGCTATTGTTGGAGATAAAATTGTAGATGGAAGTAAATGTATCTCTTATTTCACGATTGAACTGAAAGAGAATGTGCCAAGTGAATGGAAGGAAAAGCTGGATGGATGGGCCTTTGGATGCGATGTCTGTCAAGATGTTTGCCCTTGGAATCGCTTCTCTATTCAGCACAACGAACCGCGGTTTTTTGCTGAATCGGAGCGCTTGAATCTTTCCAAAAATGAATGGAAAGAGATGACCGAAGAAACCTTTCATGCAGTTTTTGGTAAGACGCCGCTTATGCGAGCGGGGCTTCAGCATATTCAATCGAGTATAATCGATTAATCTTCTTCCGGAAGAATTTCAGCAACTGTGAATATAGAACCTGTAACAATGACTATATCATTCAGTGAACTGTTTTCTTGCGCTGCCTTCAGACCCGAATGAACGTTCGGGTAGCAGTTTCCCTTCAACATAAATTCTAAAGCTTTTGTTTGAAGCTCCTCTTTTGGAAGTGCGCGAGGAATGTCTGCCTGAACGAAATAGTATTTCGCTTCTTTTGGAAGAAGCGAGAGTACTTGCGAATGGTCTTTGTCGTTCACCATTCCAATTACCATGTGAATTTTCTGAAAGTAAAGTGTTTTTAGTTTTTCAACCAAAAAAGTAATCCCTTCTTCGTTGTGCGCTACTTCAGCTACTGTTAGTGGTTCTTTTGCAAGAACCTGCCAACGTCCCATCAGATGCGTGTTTTCAATCACACGAAGAAATCCAGATTGAATATGTTCTTCAGAAATATTCCAATTTAATTTTTGAAGTTCTTGAAGAATTCCGAATGCTGTTCTTTCGTTGAATAGCTGGTAACTCCCTTCCAATGCTGATTTTGGAGCGTTTAGGACTGTGCTGTTGATAATATCGGCATTTTTTTGCTTTGCGATTTTTTCAATTTCAAATCGAGCGTTCGTAGGAATTTCACCCAATACTGCCGGAATTTTTTCTTTGATGATACCTGCTTTTTCTTTCGCAATGAGTTCGAGGGTGTCTCCAAGGAACTGCGTGTGATCGAGACTGATTGATGTAATGGCTGTCACAACGGGTTGAACAATGTTCGTGCTGTCGAGTCTTCCACCCATACCTACTTCAATAACGGCAATGTCTACTTGTTCTTGAGCGAAGTAATGGAAGGCGAGGGCAGTGGTAATCTCGAAGAACGACGGTTCAATGTTTTTCCAGGATTCTTTCGATTGTTCTACGAAGTTTGAGACAAAAGAAGGGTCTATTTTTTTTCCGTTCACACGAATACGTTCTCTGTAATCTTTGAGGTGTGGAGATGTGAATAGTCCAACCTTGTATCCGGCCTCCATTAAAATAGACGCAGTGAGGTGTGAGGTAGATCCTTTTCCGTTCGAGCCTGCGATGTGAACAACCGGAAATTTCAAATGCGGATTGCCAAGCGCCTCACAAAGTTGCGAAATGTTTCCGATGTCGGGTTTATAAGCAGCAGCGCCTATGCGATGAAACATGGGGAGCTGTGAGAATAGGTATTCTGTGGCCTCTTCGTAAGTCACAGGCCTATTTAACGTCCAGAACTATCGTAATTGTTCCATTTTGAGGCAGATTGTTCGGAGAAACAGTGAATTTACAGCGTTTCGCGGCCTCAAGGGCAAGTGTTGTATTTAACACATAATCCTGCGCTGGAATTTTACTTGCTTTCTGATTTACAGTTGCCTTAGTGACATTACCGTTTTTGTCAACGGTAATATTCACGACTACTGTTCCACTTTGCGTTGGCTTTTTATTCGTGCTTGGACCTGCTAGACTGCCTCTTCCATTAAGTGACCAACTGGTCCCATTTCCGAAGCCGCTGCCGTTGAAAGGCCCTGAACCAGGACCATTTCCAGGACCAGCTCCGCCACCAGTGCCTCCTCCTGTTCCTCCTGTTCCTCCACCGCTACTCGCATCGCTTCCCCCGCCTCCGTTGAGGCCGTTAATCAGGTTGTCTAGGTCTGAAGGTATTGGTTTGGTTGGGGGCTTTACTGCATTATCTGTCGAAGGTTTATTTGTGTGTTCAACGGGTGTTTTACTTTCTGCTATTGTTGGTGCGGAAATATCTGCTCCAACATAGGTCTCGGGCATGGGCGCAAATGCAATTTCAACAGGCTCTATGGAACCTCCAACTTCACCTTCAGCCGCTCCTTGTCCTTCACCAACCGGATTTCCCCCGCCTCCGCCTCCGGGCTCTTCCTCCTCTTTTGTGACAGGTGTAGCAGATGCTACCAAAAGAAAAACAAGCAACAAAATAAGCAAGTGTATTCCACCACTTGCGGCCGCACCTATTAATTTATTTTTCTTTTCTGCGTTCATCAGTTTACTTTTTCAGTTGCAATGAAAGGTGTTCCTCCTATTTGTTGAATGCCTGAAAATATTTCAATGGTTTCTCCTGTGGGTACCATTTTATCTACACGCAACAATACACGCTTGTCGGCTGAAGTGCTCAACAATAGTTGAAGTTGATTATAGATGTTTGCTTTGTCAGACGGGCTTCCATTTAGACTGTAGGCAAGTTCTTTTGTAATGGTTACAGAAATTCCGGCTGGATTTTCTTTTCCATTTCCTGCTTGCGGCTTGTCTATTTGTGCAGACAATTCTTGCACAGCGCCTGCACTTGCGATAATGAAAAAGATAAGCAGCATGAAGATGATGTCAGAGAGTGTGGACATGCCAGACTCAATATGTACTTTGTGTTTTCTTCCGAAGTTCATGGTGCCTGCTTATTAGTTCATGGGTTCGTCAAGAATGTCTACAAACTCAACAGCGTGTGACTCCATGGTGTTCACCACTCTTCCAATTCGCGTAACCAAGGTGTTGTAGGCCACATAAGCCAACATACCAACCACCAATCCTGCTGCGGAAGAAATCATTTTAATGTAAAGACCTTGCGAAACCACTCCGATTTCAATTTTACCCAAATTGGCAATATTGTGGAAAATAGTAATTACTCCGATAACCGTTCCTAAGAATCCGAACATGGGTGCAATGGAAGCTATAATGGCGAGAATAGATGTGTTCTTCTCTAGGTTGGAGATTTCTAATTTACCTGAATTTTCCACGGCTCCCTTGATGTCTTCGAGCGGCTTTCCTATGCGTGCAATTCCTTTTCCAATCATGCGTGCAACCGGAGTGTTGGTTGTTACACAAAGATTTTTAGCGTCGCTTAATTTGCCTTGATTGATGTATTGCTTAATGTTGTTCATGAAGTTTGAATCTTCATTGTTGGCTTTCGCAACAGTTAACCATCTTTCTACGAAAATGTACATGGTTATCAAACTCATCAGCAAAAGTGGTAAGTAAATGTACCAAGCATCGATAATCGTAGATTTTAAATCTTGTTTTACCAATTGTTTTTTGAGTTGGTCGTAATTCCAACTTCTAATTTCCGATTCTAAAATGGCTAACTTCTCTGCATCTGACTCGTATCTTTTTAGAATTTCGAGCGCTTCTATTTTTTCTTTTCTGTTCTCATCGATAGAATCCAAAGGTTCTAACTTAGATTTTTCTAAAACAACTACTTTGTGCCCCTCTGAATCCATTTTACTGCTTAGTTCAGCTAAGGATTTGGCGTCATTTTGAATGTTTGAATCGACGCAACTAGTAAAAACTAGCATTGTTAAAACAACTAAGAAGGGAGCAATGGATTTTTTCATTTTTACAAGAGTTATGTTTCTAACGTTCAAATTTGAAAAGAATTGCCTAAGAATTTTTTCACCATTGAATGGAGTTATTCAGATGTCGTGGTTGATAGAACTTCTTTAAATGTATCTCGGATCTTTTTTGAAGGGGATTTTTTCTAGTTCTGTGCATTCAATTGAATAGGCACCGAACTCTTCCAGCACCGTTCCTGTGATCTTATAAATGCCTCTGCCTCTGAAGTTGCCGAAGGATGAACTGTTTGGAAAGTGCACGGTGTCGAAGAACTGAAGGTCTTTGTCTAAGAAGGTTCCGAAGCCCATAAGCTCTCCTTTGTTGGTGCGAGTCTTCTTCACATTAACAAGATAGCCAACAGCGGATATTTTTTTATTTAGTTGGAAGGGAAGTTGCGAAGCAACTTCCGTAACCGTTAATTCTTCGTCGGCTAATTCAAAAGGAGAACAAAGCGGAAAGCCAATGAGCTCCATTTCATCGAATGCTGTTTCCAACCAGTCGTCTTGAAATTTAGGCAAGGTTAAATTCTTTTCGGGCTCTTCGAAAAGAGATGGACCCATTTCGGGTTTATCCGGATTGCCATGAAAGTGTGTTTCCCACAACAAATCTTTTTTAGGTTTATTGAATTTCCGACAAGCACCAATGCGAATGAGCAGACTCATTTGTTCAACCGAAACATGCGCTTGATCCATGAGTTGTGCTATGCTTCGAATGCCTTCGTTTTGACGAAGTTTAAGTATGCGAATGATGGTGTTTGTCTCTAAACTTTTTACCAATCCGAATCCAAGAATAATTTCATTGCCATGCAAAACACAGGTGGCATCGCTTTCCCAAATGCATGGCGCAGAAATTTTCGCGCCGTGCTTCATGGCTTCAAGCACATAAATTTCAGTGTCGTAAAATCCACCGAAGTGATTCAACGTTGCAGTCATGTATTCAATGGGGTAGTAGGCTTTCAGAAACAAACTCTGATAGCTTTCAACAGCATAGCTCGCACTGTGTCCTTTCGCAAAGGCATATCCAGCGAAGCTTTCAATCTGTCTCCAAATTTCAGCGACGTCGTTGAATGCATTTCCTTTTGCAATTGCTTTTTCGAAAAACGATTCTTTGGTGCGTTCGAACTCTTCTCTTCCACGAAACTTCCCACTCATTCCTCGTCGAAGTACATCGGCTTCAGCGAGGGTGAGTCCACCGAAAAAATGTCCGACTTTTATCACGTCTTCCTGATACACCATGACTCCATATGTCTCGGGCATAATTGCAAGCAACTGCGGATGCGCGCGCTCTCTGGCTTTCGGATCGCGATGTCGATGAATGAATTCTTTCATCATACCGCTGCTGCTAACACCCGGACGAATAACAGAGCTTGCTGCGACCAATCCCAAGTAGTCGTCTACTTGAAGTTTCGTAAGTAGCATGCGCATGGCAGGAGATTCAACATAGAAGCAACCGATGGCTTTTGCGTTACGAAGCAAATCTTTGATTCGCTCGTCTTGCTTGAGCGGCGCAACTTGATGCAAATCGATTTCGCGAAGCGGATATTTTTCCTTCACCAACTGAACCGCTTCTTTAATCTTGGCCAATCCACGTTGTGAAAGAATGTCGAATTTGTGCAAGCCAATATCTTCCGCCACAACCATGTCGAACATTACAGTTGGGTGCCCTTTAGGCGGAAGGAAAGTTGCGGAGTAATTGTGAATGGGTTCATTCGAAATAAGAATTCCGCAGGAATGAATGCTTAAGCTATTCGGGAAATCTTGTAGGAAGGAGGCGTAACGCATGACGTTCTGTTGATTCTTATCGAGTGCATTCGGATTGAATTTCCCCCCACTTAACAACTCAATTTCTTCAACGGGAAGTCCGAATACTTTTCCCAATTCACGAACCACTGCCTTGTATTGAAAGGTGTTGTAGGCACCTAGCAAGGCAACGTTTTGAAACCGTTCAAAAATATATTCTGTAATGTCCTCTCTGTCGGTCCACGAAAAATCAATGTCGAAATCGGGCGGGTTCTGTCGGTAAAGATTGATGAACCGTTCGAAGTATAAATCCAGTTCAATAGGATCGACATCTGTAATGCGCAATAGGTAAGCAATAACGCTGTTTGCACCGCTACCTCGACCTACGTAATAGTATCCGCGATCTCTTGCGAATTGCGTAATATCCCAATTGATGAGGAAATAAGAAACGAAATTTTTCTGCTCAATAATTTCCAGTTCCTTTTGAATACGTTCTTCAATAACCGAATGATTGTTCGGTTCGTTTCCATATCGGTAAGCTAGTCCTTCCCGCGTGAGTTGTTTCAATAATTTCAAATCTTCTTCAATACTGCCCGTGAACGTATTTTGATTTTTTGAAGCGCTGTGATTGACCTCTTCCTTCCAACAAAAATTTTCTGAAAATTGAAAAGTGTTTTTAAGGAGATCAGGTGCGCCTTCGAATTGCGCTTCGAATTCGTTTCGAGAAAGAAAAATATCGCGTCTTTTGCCTTGTTGCGATTGTTGAAGTCGGCTCAGTAGAATGTTGTTCTCTATACATCGCAACAATTGATGCATGTTGAAATGACGTTGCGTTTGAAAAGTTGAAGTTTGAAAGGCGAGTGCTTTTTCTCGCTGCGCTGACCATTCACTTCGTTCGAAGATGGGAAGATCGGCTGAAGTCACACCAAGGAATTCTGTTTCATTCAAATCGAATGGTTTCCTTTTGAAATTTTCAAACGGATAAATTGTTACGCAATGTTTCCATTGAGGCGCGCGTGTTTCGAATTCTTTTTTCTGATGAAGATGCTCTGAGAGGAAAGTTGCCAATTCGTTTACTCCGGATGTGTTCTGCGCATAGACCACAAACACTTGCTTTGCATCGTTTCGGAAGTCGATTCCCCAAAGGGGACGAATGTTATTTTTTTTCGAAAGTCGAAGAAAATCGTGAAGTGTGGTGGTCGAATTAATTTCCGTAAGTGCAATAAATTCCGATTCGTTTTTTACAGCGAAATCAATAAGGTTTTCTACGGTAAGAATTCCGTAGCGCATGCTGTAATAAGAATGGGTGTTAAGCACGGTTAATCGAAAAGAGTGGGACCTTCGTTTTCTCTCCGTTTTTTCGCGCGGGATTCTCCCATTCCAAACAGTTCAATGTGCTGATGAAGAATGAAGGAAGTTTCCGGAAGAAGGGCATCGCCAGTAGGCTTCAGCAAATCACTTCCTTCGGCTTGTATACTTTTAATATCGGTGCTTACCGGATAAGCATTCAATTCAAGATCTATAACGGGTTGAAGAATGGAAGTAATATCTGCGAGATGTGCGTGCGGATCGAGCCACAGTTCTTCTTGTTGTTTGGAAAGGATAAGTGGACATCTTGGATGTCCGATCTGTTGAAGCACTCCAGGAGGTGCCGCTGTTGTAACTATTGCGAAGGAATGCATGGTTTGTTGGGTGGAAGAATTTTCCCATTCATCGTAAACACCTGCAAATGCAAACGGCATTCTTCCAGTTGAAAGGAACACGCAATGAGGAAAAGATAATCCCCCGCGTTCAGGTCCTTCATAAAAGGCATCTGCAATCACCAAGCATCGCTTTCGTCGAATGGGAATTCGAAAGAACGGCTTTTCGAGAATGCCCTTTGAACCAGAAAAAAAGAATGAGTTGTCTTTGTTGTGATCGCCTTCCGCGCGAGCATTCAAAACGTATTTCGGTTTGTCGGCCCAAGCAGGTGTAAATCCGAACGTTGAGTTTCGAATTTCAGATTTGTTTTCTTGCGTTATGATGAGCCCTTGTTTTCCTGCACCAATATTGGCTTGTGGTTTAAATACAACGCCTTTGCCAATTTCAGCACGAAAGGCTTTTTGAATTTCTTCAATTTTAGAAACTACGGCGTAACGTCCACACATGGCACAAAATTGAGAAGTTAGATTGTAGTGAATTTACGAAACAAACGCAGAAATTACTTCTTCAATATATTTTTTTGAAGCCGAAATATTTTCAATGTGTCCCATGTGGCCGGTTTCGGGGATAATAGTTATTTGGGCTTGTGGAAGTAGAGTCCATTCTATATTCATTTTTTCCAAGGAAAGTACATTGTCGTTGGCCCCAGCGAAATAGTGAATCGAGAATTCAGCTGTTTGAAGAAAGGGAATTGAAGACTCGCGCTCGCGCATTGCTCTCAAGCTTTTCACAATGCTTTCGGAGGACATGCTTTCAATTTTTTCAAGCTGCTCGTTTATGGCAAGTCGGTGTTCATCGGCAGAGTGAAACAATCCGTCTATGAGGTTAGTTGCATAAAGTGCTTTGTGTTTTTCAGCGGCCTCTATTGCTCGCAGTCTATCTTGTTTTTTCAGTTCGCTATCGGCATCGGCCGTTGAATGAAAAAAAGCCAAGGCTTTAGTTTTTTTTGGAAATGTTTTAGCCAGATGCGCTGCCACATATCCGCCCATAGAATGACCAATCCAGATGTATTCATCAGATTCGTTAAAATCTATTTGTTGGAGAATATGGTTTGCAAAATTTTCAATGGTATCAGCTGGCATAGAATCGTTGTTTCCATGTCCGGCAAGTTGCGGTGTTAATACAGATATTCTTGAAGAGGAAGGAAGTATTTCCTTCCACATTTCATTATTTCCAAGAAAACCATGAATAGCAATTGCTTTGATCATTAGAGCTTGTGTTTTGATAAGCGCGTTGCTCTAATTTTTTTTCGAATCAGAGCATTCAGATCGAATCCAACGAGAAGAATAACCATGTTTAAGTTAAGCCAAATGAGAATAACCATTAGGGTTCCCAGCGAACCATAAAGTTTATTGAACTGCGCGAAATTTTCAAGGAAATAACTGAAACCGAATGAGGTAGCAATGAGCAATAGCGTTGTGAAAACACTGCCGGTATTCAAGAATTTCCAGTGTTTGCGAATACGCATATTCATTCCAAAGTTATATAGAACGGTAATGATGCAGTAAATGAATGAAATTGAAATAAACCATTGTCCAAAGCTTAGGAATGGAATAATGCCCTTATCACCAATGATTCCTTTTTCGTGCATAGCAAGGAAAGTACTTTCGCTGAGTGAGCTTAAAATCATGGCCAAGATGAACATAATTCCGAGAACCACCATCATGATAAAACTTAAAACCCGAACCAGGAAAGGGTTGGTTGAAGTTTCTATATGCTGACTGCTTTGAAAGGCCTGCATAATGGCATTCATACTTGCTGAAGCGTAGTAAAACATTAACACAAAACCAATAGAAAGTAGAGTTGATTGCTTTTTATTAATTAAATCATAGAGCGTTCCTTCAATAAATTGAAAGGTGTCTCCCGGCAAAATACCTTTAATACCAAGGAATACATTTTCCTGAAAGTTGTCAATAGGAATAAATGGAATTAAAGAAAAGAGCGTAATAATTGCTGGAAAGAAAGCGAGGAATATGCGAAAAGAAATGCTTGCGGAACGCATTGCAGTTCGTACATCGGAAAATGAAATAATGAGGAACGAGGAAATTTCCCAGAGGTTCAATCCTCCGAATCCGAATGGGTGATAGCGTTCAAGGAAACGTCGAGCTTTGAAAAACCAGGCGGCGTATCGTTTGAATTTTTTCTTGTTCATTTGACCGCTTTTAAACTTAAATCGAAACTTTTCACGTGGTGCGTAAGCGCGCCCATACTAATGAAGTTTACACCGGTTTCAGCATAGCTTACCAGCGTGTTTTCATTAATTCCACCGCTCGCTTCCGTTTCTACTCTGCCACCAATATGCAATATAGCCTCGCGTAGTTTTTCCGGGTTGAAATTGTCAAGCATAATTCTAAACGCAACTCCAGTTTCAATCACTTCGTCAACTTCTTCAAGATTACGCGTTTCAACTTCAACTTGAATTGAAAGATTTCGTTCCTTAAGAAATTCAGAAATTTTACTCAACGCAGGCTTTACTCCACCTGCGAAATCAATGTGATTGTCTTTCACCAATATCATATCGTAAAGTGCATATCTGTGGTTGGAACCACCTCCAATGCGCACGGCTTCTTTTTCGAAATAACGAAAGTTAGGAGTGGTTTTTCGCGTGTCGAGTAGTTTGCAATTGGTGTG
>JBIKVX010000244.1:0-3243 GCA_044356625.1 Flavobacteriales bacterium
AGGAATGGGCAAGAAGTCCTCTGGAATAAATGTTTTTCTGAATTTTCCCGGAGCAACTTCAGTCAACTTCAATGAAGAAGTAGAAGTAACGTTTGCAACCGGAGAAACATCAAAGAAAGTGAACGTTCCCGTGAATGCACGAAGGAAAATGTAGCATTCGTCTGTTCCCAAGTTTTGAAGATTTGCATCTGCCTCTTGTGTGTTATCATAAGTAATGCTGAAATAGTCATTTTGTTTGGCTGCTTCTGGGAAGAAACAAATACGATCTGCACAAAGAGCAGGTACAATGTCAACATGCAAATCTTCAGTCTTCGCCTCACCAACACCTTCCGATCCGTAGGCATTTCCATCTTTCAATTTAGCAAGACAAGAAATTCCATTTTGATACAGTGCGAGTGGAGTGCAAGCATAGTAAGTTGTTGGAACCATTGTCATCTTGTACAACAATCCACTCACATGGGTTAAAAGCATACAGTTGTTAGAATTACCCCATTCACCATTTCCACATGAAGGACCTCCTGGCTGCCATGTCCACATGTAAACAGAATCAACAACTTCCGGGTGATTCCCCAATAAAGTCTTTAAACCACCAGTGGTTTGCGCAACATCAATGTACAAATCCATTGTAGCATTCGCATTGGTAGGTGAAGGAAATACGAAGGCTGCCTGTGAAAATCCGATAACAGAAATTGCGAACGCAGCAAGTGTAAATAATATCTTTTTCATGATTAAATGCGTTGGAAGTTAAACTTATAAATCACGTTCTTGAATCCGTCTGAACACTCTCTGTGGTACTGTATTCCCATATTATTGGTCGTTGGAAGAACCATATTTCCTAAGAATAGTTCAAGCGTATCGTTTGAATTCATTAGTGTTATTGAAGAAGGCGCAAGGTTGTCGTCCAATGACCAAGTTCCATTTGTACCGAAGAAATTCTTCCCTTCAGTAATTGTTACCGTATATGTTTGAGTCGGAACATCGAGTGTGATACGCATAGGTTCAACCCCAGATACAATATAGAACTCGCTTAAATCACGTTCTTCCAATACGGGGTTATTAGGATCTTGCTGAATGAAGTTAGTCAGCTCCCAAGTGCCTCCCATACCCTGCAACTTATCCGAAGTCTCACCTAATTCGCCGGTAATCTCTGGCTTACAGCCAGCGAACATTCCAACAGTTAAGGCTATCATGAAAAATAGTTTTACTGATTTCATTTGACGTTTATTTGTTTTTTAATTTCTCTTTAATTTTATTTCTATTCAATACGGGCGAAATATTTTTCGCCCCTTTAGTTACATCCTCCTTCCGGATTTCCTACAAATAACGCCGATGTGAATTCACTGTTCGGGAATTGAAGGGCCATTCCTGGACAATTCCATGGTGCATTGCGAACAACAATATTCTCGCCCTTCGCACCAATTCTTTTCAATTGGTTAATCCACTTACCTTCACCCATGGTTTCAATGCGGTATTCTCTGCGAGCAGCTGCAATTATTTCCGAAGGTGTTGCCGAAGCTGAAAGATCATTTAAGCCTACACCAAAAGCGCGGTCACGAACGTCATTGATATCAGCAATTGCCATGGAAAGATCAAATCCTATTTCACCCAAACACTCGGCACGAATCAATTTCAATTCAGTCAAATAAATAATGGGAATATTGAAGAACACTTTGTCTTCAAAACGACGGTTCTTGTATTTTCCACCACTTGATTGCATCCACATTAGACGATCATCAGCGCTGTTCAAATTAGTAAATTGATACAATTCATTTGATAACATCAGGTTCGGAGGAAGAACACCGCCCGCGTTGTAGTTACCAATGAAATTATCAGTACGTTGATCGACGTTGTTTGCTCCGGGATTTGAACTTACAATTCCAAATACAGTTTCAGGATTGATAGCAGGAGTAGCAGGAAAACGATCTAGCGTATCACTCATCGTGTAAGAACCGCTATTGATAACCAAAGAAGCGAATTGTTCAGCTTGAACGTAATTATTCATTTGGAAATAAACCATTGCCATTAATCCAGCAGCGGCATTCTTCGTTGCGTAATTTCCATTTGTTTCAGGAAGGTTAGCGTACGCATATTCCAAATCCTCTAGAATAAATGTGTATGATTCCCCAACAGTACTTCTTTCCAGCGGTTCGTTACTCGCGTCTCTTTTTAAAATAATTCCTAAGTGTGAATTAGAAGGGGTTGAACCATATGGCTGAGCCCAAATTTTCACAACATTGAAATGACAGAAGGCACGGATGAATTTTGCTTCAGCTTCCATGCGAATGCGCTCGTCATCTGTTAAGCCTTCGATTAGATCGAAATTTTTCATCAATGAATTACAACGGTAAATGGCATAATAAAAATCGCCATAAGTTCCGTTTGTAGTAGGAGTGAAGAAGTTTGTTTCGCGATTGTAAACCGCGTTGAAATCTAAACCGTTTGGTTCAGCCATGTTGTCTGACATGAGCTCGCAAATGTTCTGATATTTCCCATCAAACAAATTTGCTATTACATCGTAGCAACTGTTCAATAAACGTTGAGCATCGTCTGGCGTTTTCAATGCGTCTTCTGCTAGAATTGCACCTTCAGGCGGATACTCTAACATTTTCTCACAAGAAGCTATTCCAAGAGCTAATCCAATAGCCAAAATGAAGTATGATATCTTTTTCATGTTCGTTCGAATTAGAAGTTAGCGTTTAAGCGAATGTTGAAACTACGCTCTTGCATGGGCGTTAGGTAAGTCACGTTTGGACTTAAGTTTCTGTCTTGCGCATTTTCAAAGTCACGAACCACTTCAGGATCCAGTCCAGGGAAGTTCGTAATGGTGAACAAGTTGGTAACGCTTACACCAATGTTCAATCCAGTCATTTTCATTCTCTTTGTCACTTCGTTCGGGAAGGTATAGTCCAAAGACAAGTTTCTCAAACGCATGTAATTTGCTTTGTACATGAACAAGGAAGTGTTCCACCATGGGAAACCATCCGGCAACCCGTAAGTCGTTTCATCCAATGTTAATCTTCCGAAGGTCGACTCATCTCCAGGAGCAGTCCAACGGTCAAGAATCTCTTCACGCATGTTCCAACTTGAAACAACTCCCAATTGACGCTTTGCACTTGAATCGAAGATGCGAGCACCTAGGCTGTATGTGAACAATGCAGATAAACTGAAATTCTTCCAACCGAATGTTTGAGTTAAACCTCCCATCATTTTAGGCAATCCATTTCCAACGTAGTTACGAATGCT
>JBIKVX010000245.1:0-3227 GCA_044356625.1 Flavobacteriales bacterium
CAATGGCTAATTTTAGTTTGTTCATGGTGTTAAGTTTTAATTAGTAAAGGTCTTCTACAAAAAAGGCACTCAAAAATTTGAGAGCCTTTTTCGTAAACCTGCAAGGGAATTTTGAAACCAACACGCAGCTTGGACTGCGTAACCAACTATAAGACGAAAGATTAAAGACCGGGTTGCCTCTTTTTTTAAAGAAATTTATATCCGACCCCTCGAATAGATAAAAAACGCTTGTCGGCGTTGGAGTGTGACTCGAAGATTTTTCTGAAGTTGAGAATGAAATTATCAATCGTTCGATTGTGGGTAACCGTATCGTATCCCCAAACTTTTTCCAAAATCTCTTCGCGGCTCACGGCTTCACCCTGCTTAGAGATGAGCAATCTCAAAAGCATGGTCTCTCTCTTCGATATGGAGAGTACTCCTTCGGGTGTTTCAACTTCATATTTATTGAAGTGAATGGTGCAAGGGCCTATGGAGAACTTTTCTAAATCTTCAATGGTGCGGTGACCATCGGATTTTCGAACAATCAGTTTTTTACTTCGAAGTAACAACTCTTCCCACTCAAAGGGCTTCGCCAAATAATCGTCTCCCCCCACTTTTAACCCTTCAACTTTATCTTTTCCCGTGCCCTTGGCCGAAAGAAAAAGAACTGGCGTTTGATTTCCTCCAAGACGAAGCGATTCACAGATGTTTATTCCATCCATTTCTGGAAGCATCACATCTAGAATGATTAAATCATAGAATTTCTCCTGCGCATTTTTTAGTGCGGCTAATCCGTTCGACTCAACGTGCACGTCAAACCCTTCCAATTCAAAGTTTAGTTTTAATGTTTTTGCAATGGATTTTTCATCCTCTGCAATCAACAAGCGGTAGGTCTGTTGGTTGTTCTTCACACCGCAAATTTATACTACCTTGCACGCAAATTACAGTTATGGAGCATAAATTCCATCCGGAGAATATGATCTCGCACTTGGGGATCGAAATACTGAAGAATGAGCCCGGTTGTGTTGAGGCAAGAATGCCCGTTGATAAACGAACCATTCAACCCTACGGACTGCTTCATGGAGGAGCAAGCGCTGTTCTAGCAGAAACCATTGGAAGTATTGGAGCACATGAGGCCGTGAAGGGAAATGGCGGCATTGCAGTGGGTTTAGAACTGAATATAAATCACCTGAAATCAGCAACTACCGATTTCGTCTATGGCATTGGAGAACCTATTCATATGGGAAAAAGCACCCAAGTGTGGGACGTGAAAATTCGAGATCACGAAGGAAGTCTTATTGCTATTGCTAGATTAACTGTAATGGTTCAATACGCGAAATGAATTTGATTCGACTTCGACTTCCGCAATCTGGTTTTGAAAAAAACGCCGATGCTGCGCGCACGTTCGTCATAAAAAGTGAATTTCGTGGTGGAGTTAATTTAGTGAGCTCTGATGAACAGTACATGCAGTCCGTTGAAAAAGGAATTGCTCTTATCGAGAATGCCCAGGCAAGAAAAATAGTGTTAAGCCGAATTGTATCCTTTCCTCATCAAGGTCATACCGCTGAAGGTGTTTTTAATTTATTGAATGAAAAATTCCCCGACGCGGCCGTGTTCGCATTTACAGATGAAAACAACGCCCATTGGATCGGAGCAACACCTGAATTGTTATTTCGAAAACGAGGAAACTTGTATTCAACCATAAGTTTAGCGGGAACTAGGAAGGCAGGAACTCTTGAAGAATGGGGTGTGAAAGAGCAAGAAGAACAACGCCTAGTAACGAAGTTTATTCAAGAGGAATTGAAATCGATTGGTGCGGGAAATATTCAGTGCAACGAATTGCACGCACGCAATGCAGGCTCTATTGAGCATTTGTGCAATGAAATTTCGTTCGAGTATAATGGCGACTGGAATGAAGTCATGAACGCCCTTCATCCAACTCCGGCTGTTTGCGGAATGCCCAGAGAGCAAGCGAAGGCAATCATTGAAGATCTTGAAAAACACGATAGAGAATATTATACGGGCCTCATTGGAATTGAACAAGGAGACAATGCCGACGTGTATGTCATATTACGTTGTTTGAAATATAGCGAGCGTATGCTTCATGTTTTTGTGGGCGCAGGAATTACAGAGGGAAGTGTTCCAGCATTCGAAGCACGCGAGACGCGTTGGAAAGCAGATTCGCTGACTAGCGTTATTTTTTGACATTTGAACGATTCATTCGTCGCGGTGTTTCTATCTTCGTGGCCCGCATGAAAATCTCATCGAAAAAAGTAGTTTCCCATATCTTGGGTGCGCTGAAAAGCGCAGGCATAACCGACGTTGTGCTAACTCCCGGTTCTCGAAACGCGCCTTTCAGTATCTCCATAGCGAACGATTCTTTTTTCAATGTGTTTTCTATTGTCGATGAACGATCGGCGGCTTTTTTCGCAATGGGTATTTCTCAGCAATCGAAGAGACCAACGGTCTTGATTTGCACGAGTGGAACCGCCTTGCTCAATTACGCTCCGGCCATTGCAGAGGCCTATTACCAAAGAATTCCATTGCTAGTCATTTCAGCAGACAGACCCGAAGAGTGGATAGAAAGAGGCGAAGGGCAAAGCATCCGTCAGAACAATGTATTTCAGAATTATGCAGATTATTCGGCGTGTTTGTTCGCCGATGAGAAAGAGGCTTCGATTCAGAATAGAGAAATAATTCAAAAAACTTTTCAATACCTTCTTTCGAACAACGGTCCCGTTCATTTGAATGTTCCGTTTCAAGAACCTTTATACGAATTAATCGATTGCGAAGAACTTCCTTCATTTCAATTTGAAACGAAAGAGAATGCGATTGATGTGTTGAAAGAAATGGACGAAAGTCTTGAAATAATTCAGAAGGCTGAAAGAATCATGGTTCTTGTCGGACAGCACGTTTATGAAGACTTCTCGAAGGAATTGGAACAATTCAATCAGTTGCAACAAGTTATTGTTCTAACTGAAACGCACGCCAATGTGAACATTGAAAACGCGTTTCCTTGCATCGATAGATTAATAATGGGTCTAGACGGAAACGCGCAGCAGGCATTGGCTCCAGATGTGTTGATTACAATTGGCACGAATGTCATTTCAAGAAAAATCAAAGCGATTTTGAGAAAATCAAAGCCAAAGCATATTCAAGTGGGGTTGAATGAAAAGAAGATGGACACATTTGATTGTATTGAAGTTCAATGCAATCTTACTCCACAAGATTTTTTCAATTCATTGAAA
>JBIKVX010000038.1:0-11106 GCA_044356625.1 Flavobacteriales bacterium
CAATCGCATAACAGTCTTTTGGAAGTAGCGAACGGCCATGTCGAGCTCTTCATATTCTTGCTCAACGGCGAACATGAAAATCATTCCCACATTCGCGCCTGCAGAGAAATTATCTCCTTGATTATAGACGACTAATCCATTGTATTTTTCTTCCGCAAGGTCAATGGCTTTATTAATACCCGCAAGCACTTCCCCGCCTATGGTATTCATTTTCGATTTCCACGAAAGCGCTAAAATTCCATCACCAATGTGTCGAACAATACATGCGCTGTTGGTCCAAATAATTTCTTTAAATGAGTCCAATGATCGTGCTTGTTCGCTTCTTTTAATGACCTCGTATTTATTTTCTGTTGGAAGGAATTGTTCTGGGCTTTCAGAATTTTTATAGAAGGAAGTGAATCCTGATTTTTTCATTTCATGAATCCACGGTGCAACCGTATATCCTTCATTCAACATGTTTGAAAGACAAGTGTCGAAACCAAGAGTATCCCACAATTCGAAAGGGCCTAATTCCCAGCCGAATCCGGCGCGAAGTGCAGCGTCTATATCTTTCAGCTCGTCTGCAATTTCATTCATCCTAAAACTAACGTAGGAGAATAATGAATGCATCATTTTCTTGTAAAACGCTCCTGCTTTATCGTTTGCGTTGTATAAATGTTGAAGTCTTGAAGGAAGTTCGTCGATGAGTTTAGCGGCCTCGTAAGACGCGAACTTTACTTTGTTTTGTTTGCGGTATTCCAGTGTGTTTAAATCGAGCACAAGAATTTCTTTCTCACCGTTTTCTCCCTTTGTTTTTTTATAGAATCCTTGTTTTGTTTTATCGCCTAACCATTGATTGGTAATCATCGTTTGAATGAAATCAGGCAAGGCGAATAGCGCATGTTGCTCATCGTTTTTTGCAACGGCAAAAAGTCCATTTGCCACGTGCACCAATGTGTCTAGTCCTACCACATCGCAGGTGCGGAAGGTTGCAGACTTCGGTCTGCCCATGATGGTTCCGCTGAGTTTATCTACTTCTTCAACGGTAAGATCCAATTCCTTCATGCTGTGAAGCAGGGCTTGAATACTGAAAACACCAACTCGATTGGCAATGAAGGCAGGGGTGTCTTTGCATAACACGACTTCCTTTCCTAATTTCAAACTTCCGAATTCTTTTAGGTGGGAAATAAGTTCCGGATCGGTCTCACTGATAGGAATGATTTCCAACAAACGCAAGTATCTCGGTGGGTTGAAAAAGTGCGTGCCGATGAAATTCTTTTTGAAGTCTGCGCTTCTTCCTTCTGCAATCAGATGAATGGGAATGCCGCTTGTATTCGTTGAAACAATGCTTCCAGTTTTCCTGTATTTTTCTACTTTTTCGAATAGGATTTGTTTGGGCTCGAGTTTTTCAACTATGACTTCCATTACCCAATCGCAATTGGAAATGTCTTTGATGTTGTCGTGGAAGTTTCCTGTTGTAATTCGTGAAGCGAATTTTTTCGAGTAGATCGGTGAGGGCGAAGATTGCAAGGCGTTCTTCAGTGAATCGTTAACGATTTTGTTACGGTCTTTTTCATCTTCCGAAACGCGGTCTAAAAGTAGCACTGGGATTCCACATTGCGCAAAGTGACATGCAATGCGCGAGCCCATGATACCTGAACCTAAAACGGCAATTCTTTTAATCGTTTTCATGTAGTTGAATTAACAGAATGAAGGTAAGCCTTCTTTCCTTCTATTAGAATTATAAAAATGTGATTTCTTTCATGTAGAAACCTAAGCAGGATTGGTCATTTGCTTCAATCAACAGTTTTCCATCGTCTTCCACTTGAATTATTTTCCCTTGAAAGGAGGATTGATCTTTCGTGATTTGGTAATTTCTAATTTCATCTTTCTGAAAAAGTATATGATGATATTGTAGATCTAATTCAGTCAATTTTTTTTCTTGCAACAGAAATAAATCGCTTGCCATTTGATTTCGCAGTGTCTTCAAAAACGATGATGTGGTAGGAATCTCACTGGTGTGATTAGAAATACAAGTCGCATTTTCGATGTTTTGATTCGAAATGTTTATTCCAATTCCAATTAAAGAATAATGAAGGTGCTGATCGCTCCAAGAGTTTTCAATGAGAATGCCGCCTATTTTTTTTCCTTCAACAAAAATATCGTTAGGCCATTTAATGGAAACGCAGCGAATTTTATGTTGAATAAGTGTTTTTGCTACTTGAAGAGCCGCCCATTTGCTGAGATAAAAGATTTCTTCCGGCTTGAATGGGACTTTTAAAATGATGGTGCCGAGGAAGGAACTTCCCGGTTCTGCAAGCCATTTGTTGTCACGCTGCCCCCTTCCTTCCAACTGAAAATCGGCAGTAATGGCAGTGCCGCTTAAGGTTTGTGGCAGTTTTGCAATTGTGGAAGCATAGTTGTTTGTGCTGTCAAGCTGCTCGAAATGGGAATGTGGGGATTGTTCAAACATGGACTCTTTCAATGCAGAAAACTTAAAGTTTAGAACGAAATTACGCCGTAGCGGAATACCTTTGCTACAGAAGAATAAAAAATGAAGAAAAAAGCAGCGGATAAAAGTAGCGAAGATGCATTGTTACTTTCCATTATTGACGGAATTGAAGAAGTAAAAGGTCACGATATTAAGATTCTTGATTTGCGAAACATTGAAGCGGCAATTGCCGATTACTTCATTGTTTGCACAGGAACGAGCACAACTCAGGTTGAAGCGATTGCAAGAAGTGCCGAAAATTTCACTCGGAAAGAATTGGACGAAAGACCTCGCAGAGTAGAGGGAGTGCGCAATGCGCAATGGGTACTTATGGATTATTTTACCATAATTGTTCATGTGTTTTACGAACCCATGCGTGAGCATTATGATATTGAAGGCTTGTGGGCCGATGCAAATGTTATGGCGTTGCCGAAGAAAGCAAAGCCAGAGCCAAAGGTCAAGGCGGAGCCAAAACCAAAGGCGGAGCCGAAAGCAAAAGCAAAAGCTCCCGCAAAGCCAAAGGCAGAACTTAAAGTGAAAGCTGCGGCTAAGCCCAAGGCAGAGCCAAAAGCGAAAGCCGAACCTAAAGTTAAAGCAGCAGCGAAACCAAAAGCTGAAGCAAAGACAAAAGCAGCAGTGAAACCAAAATCGGTAACCAAGAAAATAGTTAAGAAAAAAGATGAGTGATCAGAATAAAAAAAAGCCAAGTGGACCAAATAGCCCTATGAAGGGAGGATTTAGTTTTTATTGGATTTATGCAGTCATTGCGATTGTATTGATTGGATTAATGATTTTCAACGGAAGTTCAGATGGTTCAGAAACAAATTATGCTCAGGTTAAGTCTTGGGCTGAGAGCAATTATGTAGCTCGAGTTGAATACAACGGTTCGGTTGGAAAGGTTTATTTAGATTCACTTGGAAAGGCGAATTTAAAAGGTCAATATCCCGAGCAGCGAGGAATGATGGGAACTCGTGAAGGAAGTGAATTTTGGTTTAATATTCCACCGAGCGAACATTTTGTAAATGAGTTACACGAATTGGGTCCCGCTCACAATTTCGAAGTTAAATTCGAACCACCGAATGAAACTGCACAAAGTCTGTTGTGGTGGTTAATTGCCTTGGGAGTTATGATTGCCGCTTGGACGTTCATTATGCGTCGCATGGGCGGTGGCGGTGGCGGTGGCGGAGGTCAGATCTTCAACATAGGAAAAAGTAAAGCTCAGTTGTTTGAGAAAGGCAAAGGAACGGATGTAACTTTTGCTGATGTTGCCGGATTGGAAGGTGCGAAAGAGGAAGTTGAAGAAATCGTTGATTTCTTGAAACATCCAAAAAAATATACCGAGTTAGGGGCGAAGATTCCCAAGGGAGCTTTATTGGTAGGACCTCCGGGAACAGGAAAGACTTTGTTGGCTAAAGCCGTTGCTGGTGAAGCCCAAGTTCCTTTCTTTTCGTTATCGGGTTCTGATTTTGTGGAAATGTTTGTTGGCGTTGGAGCAAGCCGTGTGCGTGATTTATTCCGTCAAGCGAAAGAGAAAGCACCTGCTATTATATTCATCGATGAGATTGATGCTATTGGGCGTGCAAGAAGCAAAAATGTAAACTTCGGTGGCAACGACGAGCGTGAGAATACGTTGAATCAGTTGTTGACTGAAATGGACGGGTTCGGCACGAATTCAGGAATTATTATTCTTGCTGCTACGAACCGCGCAGATATTTTAGATAAGGCCTTGATGCGTGCTGGTCGATTCGACCGTCAGATTTATGTAGACATGCCTGATGTGAAAGAGCGTGTGCAGATATTTAACGTTCACTTAAAAAATGTGAAGACGGATCCTTCTGTTGATGTAGACTTTTTGGCTCGTCAAACACCTGGTTTCTCTGGAGCCGACATTGCAAATATTTGTAACGAAGCCGCTCTTATCGCTGCTCGACATGGAGCTGCTACAGTCGTTCAAAAAGATTTCTTGGCTGCGGTAGATCGTATTGTTGGTGGATTGGAAAAGAAGAACAAAATTATTACTCCAAATGAGAAGCGCTCCATTGCTTTCCACGAAGCTGGGCACGCAGTTACTTCTTGGTTGTTGGAATATGCTTCACCGTTAGTGAAAGTGACAATAGTTCCGAGAGGGAGATCTTTAGGAGCCGCTTGGTATTTACCGGAAGAAAGACAAATAACGACCACTGATCAGATTTTAGACGAGATGTGCGCAACGCTAGGCGGTAGAGCTGCCGAAAAAGTTATTTTCGGAAAAATTTCAACGGGCGCTCTTTCCGATTTGGAAAAAGTAACGAAGCAAGCATACGCCATGGTTGGAATTTACGGATTGAATGATCGTATTGGAAACTTGAGTTACTACGACTCTTCGGGCGAGAATCAATTTACTAAACCGTATAGCGATGTTACCGCTCGGACTATGGATGAAGAGGTAAGTAAACTGGTTGAAGAGGCCTACCAGAGAGCACTGAATTTACTTACTGAAAATAGAGAAAAGTTAGAAGAGTTGGCTCAGTTGCTACTGGAAAAAGAAGTTATTTTCAAGGAAGATCTTGAAAGAATTCTTGGGATTAGGCCGTATATAGACAGACAGACGCAAATAGACGAGGCTGAAACCTCAGCTCAAATAGCAAAAGATTCTCTGGTTGCAGCAAATGCATTAACTGAAATTTCGTCCGCTGAAATTGAGGATTCGAAAGAGACTAATTCAGAACTGAAGAATGAAAGTTCAGAAGGAAATACCGAAACGCCTGAAATAGAGGAGAGTTAGGCGTGAACAACATGTTATTAAGAACCCTGGTAGGGTTGGTTTTTTCTTTAGCTGTTGTGGGCTCTGCTTTTGCTGGTATTCTTCCTTTTGCTGTATTATTTGGTTTTTTTGCAGCTAAAGGGTTTCAAGAATTCGTTCGTTTGGTAAACCCTCAAATGCGGCGCTTTCAGCGCAGAGCTGGTTTGGGATTGGCGATTCTCTTGTATCTTACTGCTGCCTCTACCATGGTTTATGGAACGGATTGGCGCTGGATGTTAATGGTGCCAGTCTTGTGGTTGGTATTTATGTCTATTGAAATGATCAAGGTTAGTGCAAGTTTTATTCTTGACACCTCAACGATTTTAATGGGTTTCATTTATACTGTATTACCTTTTGCCTTGCTTGTCTTTTTAAGTACTGTGAATGGTGTATTTGATGCCCGTCTTCCATTTGGTTTCTTTTTAATTTTATGGGCGAATGATACAGGAGCGTATTTGGCAGGCAAATTTTTTGGCAAGCATAAATTGCTCGAAGCTGTCTCTCCGAAAAAGACTTGGGAGGGTTTATTTGGTGGTGTTATTAGCGCCATGAGTGTTGGATATTTTCTGTTTTTAATGCCTAATACTTTTAGCCGAATAGAATGGAGCGTAATTGCTCTAATTGTAGCTGTATTTGCCAATATAGGTGACCTTATCGAGTCGCAGATTAAGCGAATTAAAGGAGTTAAAGATTCAGGGAGATTGTTACCTGGACACGGAGGTGTTTTGGATCGTTTTGATGGTTTGCTTATCGCTTTGCCGCTAGTAATTATTTATTTGATAATATTTTAATATGACTATTCACAAAGAAGGATTTAAAATTTTAGGTGGAACACTGCTAGTGTCTACTATACTAGTGGGTTGCGGTTTTTTATTGTTCGAATCACCGTTGGTATGGGTGTTAACGGCTATTGCGTGCGGAATAATATTCTTGCTTTTTTTGCAATTCTTCCGCTTGCCGCATCGTGTGAATCGTTCGAATGAAAATGAATTGGTTGCTCCATGTGATGGAAAGGTTGTTGTTATTGAAGAAGTTGAAGAGCCTGAATACTTCCAGGGGAAAAGAATTCAAGTTTCCATTTTTATGTCGCCATTGAATGTTCATGCGAACTGGACGCCGTGTTCTGGCGAGGTGAAGTATTTTAAGTACCACCCTGGATTATTCTTAGTGGCTTGGCACCCGAAAAGCAGCACTGAAAATGAGCGCACGACAGTAGTGGTCGAACACGCTCCTGGTAAAGATGTTTTGTTACGCCAGGTTGCCGGAGCTGTGGCGAGAAGAATTGTATGGTACGTGAATGCCGGCGATAAGTTAAATACCAATGATCAATTTGGTTTCATCAAGTTCGGAAGTCGCGTTGATTTGTATTTCCCTTTAGGAACAGAGATTGTGGCGAATATTGATGATGTGACAAAAGGAAATGAGACGGTAATTGCCCGTTGGAAGTAATCAATTGTTAAAGCATAAAAAAAGGTCTGAAAATTCAGACCTTTTTTGTGAAAGCTTTTTGATTAATTGTTTGGAGCACCTCCTTGCTCTTTCACAGGAGCACCACCTGGTGTACCTGGAGCAGGAGCGTTAGGATCTGCTTCAACATTCCCTTTGATACGAACAACTTTAACGGGCTCATTCACCGCGTTAGAGTTGATGGTCACTGATTTGTTAATTGGACCTGGACGCTTCGTGTCGTATTTCACGGCAATGATTGATGAACCACCTGGTAAGATTGGAGTAGTATCGCAAGTCGGAACTGTACATCCGCAAGAACCTTTGCATTTGCTTAATGTTAAAGGCTCAGTTCCAGAGTTTGTTACTTTAAATTCACACGATCCGTTACCGCCGAAAGCAACGGTACCGTAATCATGAACCTCTTTGTCAACTGTGATTGCAGGACCAGTTACTAATTGTGCTTGTGCATTTGCAGAGATTCCAAATCCGATTGCAATAGCTAGAGAGAAAATTACTTTTTTCATATTGAAGTTTTTTATTGGTTTAAATTATTCGATGACTTCACCTTTGATGGTTAAAACGGTAGGCTTGGCTTCTGGATTATTCCAATTCACCATAACAGTTTTTGTGAATGGCCCCATTCTGTTCGTATCGTAGTGAACAGTGATAGGAACCGTTTTGCCTGGTTCAATTGTGGTGTTTGGATCGCACTTTGGAGTTGTGCAGCCGCAAGAACCTTGGCAAGAACTGATAATTAAATTTTGATCTCCGGTATTTGATAATTCGAATGTGCAATTTCCGTCAGAACCTTTTTTCACTTGACCGTAATTGTGTTCTGTTTCATTTGGAGTTAACATTGGTGCTCCGAAAGTTGTGATTTTTCCAGGCTGCGCTTCAGCACATCCAGCAAGACCTACGAAGAAGGCCACTGCAGCAAAAAGGGTAAAATTGATTTTCATATTATAGATTGTTAGTTTTCAAATATCGGTCAGAATTTTTAAAGTCACTAATGGTTAACCAAAAGCGTGCCACTTCGGAGTATATTATTGGATGATTCTGAAATAGTATAAATTCCGTTAGAGAAATTAGTCGTATCGATGATTCTGACTCTACCTTTTCCTAATTCACGGAAGATTAGCCTTCCTTGGGTATCTCTTATTTCAATAGTGCTTGCAGGCAAAAGCCCTGAAACATTAAGCACATCTCTCGTTGGATTTGGAAAAAGTTCGAAAGAACTATTTATTTCTTCAGTAACGGATACTACGAATGAGTTTGCGGTGCATCCGAATTCGTTGATGTAATCGCAAGAAAAGAATTGTCCTAATGAATCGGGAACGCTTAATAAAGAGTCAACATTAAGCGTCCCGTCAATGATCCAATTTACGTTGTCTTGATTAGCACAGTTGGTGCATGTTACAAATCCATTTTCAAGAATCAATGCAGGTGTAGTTCCGCCATTAACGATCAGTGTAGTCGCTGGACTATTAGCACTTGTATTGGCCAACGTGCATGTTAGGTATGGAGAATAGGTATTCGGAGTCGTGTAATTGAAATCATAGGATTCGAGATAGGAGAGTGGGATATTTCCGTTCCCGTTGCCCAAGAAGAGTTCACAAGAAAGGTCAGCTATGTAATCTGTGCTATTGACGAAGGAAGCTTGTAAAGGAGCGCAGCCCTCGCTTGGCGTGAAGTTAAGGATCGGTTGAATGATTAGAATGGGCTGCGAAACTGGCGACAAACATCCTTGGTTCGAGATTGATTGCGCGGTGTAATAGCCATTTTGGTAAATTCCATTTTGTAGGGTGCTTACGACATTTGTTCCTGGAGCGAATGCAGCATTATCGAGGAAGTATTGAGTAGGAAGTCCTGCACAGTTCGAGCACAAAACCGCACCGTAGGCCGAGGTCAGAAGAGGAGCCGGGGCATTTGGAAATACAGTGACATTGGGACCATTAGCAGTATAAGTTGTGCCATTGAGTGTGCATGCAATTGAAGTCGTATAAGCCCCGTCTATGGAGTAGTTCAACGTATTGGAATTATTCAGACCGTATTCTATTCCGTTGGTCTGAAGCACGCAAGTCATACCATTAAACGTAGGCGTTGTGCTGGTAGCTTGAACGCTCAATGGTCCGCACCCTTGGTTATTGCTTAGCGTAAACGAAGGGAAGATTTGAAGAAGACTATCAGTGGTCACAGTGCAACCGAATTCGTTCGTTATGGTTCCGAAGAAATATCCGCTAAGGTTGCTCGATAAAATATCTAAAGGGTTGGAATTGTTGCTCAATTGAGACCCGTTCAATGTCCAAACGATTGAGCTTGGTAGAGGCAAGTCAACAGCAGTTATAAATCCATTATTGTAGCTTAATAAAGAAGCAGTTGGATTGGAATACACAGTAACCACCGTGTCACTGAACGTTCCGAATGTACTTCCAACCGAGCACGTCATTTCCGGAGCGAAGTTACCGGCATCGTTGTAAGTAAGTTGAACTGTTGAATCAAAAGGAATTGTCGCCCCACCTGAGCCATCAGCAATGCTGCAAGTCATTCCGTTTACTGGATCGGATGTGTTGGAAAGAACAGCTGTTAGTGGTCCGCAACCTGAACCCAAAATTGCGTTGTAGTTTGGCTGAATTACGAGTAAAGGCTCACTATTTGTTGAACAACCATTTGAATCCGTGTATGTTGCCAAGTAGTATCCATTATCATAAATTCCATTTATAAAAGTTGAAAAGGAATTGGATGATACATTCAAATTATTTCCGTCTAAATCCCATGAGATGGTGTACCCCAGTGAATTGTTCATGGCGCTGACTGCCCCGAAAGTGGATGAAATTACCGGGACATCGGGGTGACTGTAGACCGTAATAGGATTCAAAATAAATGTGTTCGAATAAGCTCCTGAATAGCAGTAAAGCGTAGGTTGAAAGATGCCGGGGTCATTGAAAGTGAATTCCAAAGCAGAATCTATTGGCATATAGTCAAGGCCGGGAAGAAGAATTTCGCATTGGATTCCCTCCGGCATGGAAGTGTTATTTATAAGGGTTGTGGTAAATGGATAACATCCAGAGCTTTCACTTGTGGTTGCGTTAATCTCAAGAACGAAATAATACCCAGTGTCAGAGTTACAGCCAAATTCATTTGTATAAACAGCCGCATAATTTCCATTTTGAAAGTTGTCGTTGAAGAAGGTACTTATACTTTGCGAATTGGTACTGACATCGAGTTGAGTTCCATTGAGGAACCACTGAATTTCATTTCCGGAATTGTTGGTTACAAAAACGGTATTTGCAGCATAATTGAGTGCTGGTGCCGTTGGAATTTGGAACGATTCGAAAACGAGGTTTTGAAGCGAATAATATTCATTGCCAAATGCTGTACATGTCTCTGTTACAGAGAAATTTTCAGGCGCTGCCATCAAGTATGAATAAGGAGAGTTGTAATATAAATCGGCAACGTTAGAATTTGTGAATTGACAATCTAGGGCTTGTGAAGAAATGGTGGTGTTTTCAAAAACAACTTCATTCGGTCCACAAGCTGTGGTTTGTAGTGCGGAGTATGTTGGGATAACGAAATAGATTGAGTCGGTAAAGGTGATACAACCGAATTCATTGGTCAAGCGAACTTGATAGAATCCATCATTACTGTAATCGATTGACGCGTCAATTGTAATGTCAGAATAACTGGTTGGGTTTTGGTTGAACAACCATTCAAACGAATCTGCAGCGTCATGCACTAAGGTTATTTCAGGAAAGGTCAGTTCGAGATTACCTTGACTAGGAAGCGATGCGACGAAAAATGTATCTGTATTTGCAATTGATATTTCGTTGCCTTGAAAGTACGTCAGTTGAATGGAGTAATTACCGGGGGAAGTATAAACGTAAGCATAAGTTTGAGAGCAATAATTAAGCACTGTACCGTCCCCAAAGTCAATTATACAAGAATCGGATGGTGAGAGTTGTGTTTGATTATAAGCAGTTATTGTATCGAATAAACACACGATTGATTCTGAAACAGAGATTGCTGCTTCGTTGTATTCACAGCTGAAGTCATTCGTATTTGCCGTTGGATCATAATTATTTGAAAACGGATCTGTGCAACCGAAGAAAATACAACTAAAGTTGTTTGTGTTGGCTAGCGGGTTGTAGTTATCTGCCGCTGGATCTGTGCAGCCCAGAATAATACATGTGCCGTTATCTAAATTTGCTAACGCGTTGAAATTTGCAGCAATAGGATTGGTGCATCCAGGGATAATGCAGACAAGGTCTACACCATTACAATTTTCGTCAATACCGTTTCCACAAATATCGATAGCTCCTGAATTGATGTTAAAATTGTTGTCATTACAATCTCCCAATACTATACCTTCAGCAGTATAATTGGGGCCGGGAGAAACGCATGCGTTTAC
>JBIKVX010000039.1:0-11097 GCA_044356625.1 Flavobacteriales bacterium
TATGAGCATTACAGCATTCGAAAATTTAATTAGCACGGCTGAACGCAGAGCGTTAATGAATAAAGAGAGCGTTACTGCTGTTCGTTTCAGCGATCTTATGGGAATGATTCCTTCAATAACAGGAAAGGTGGAATTGGTTTACGAAGGCGAACAAGAGGGAACATCCTTCGTTGCGAATCACCTAATTGGTGAAGCCACGAAAACACTTTTCTTGAACTACTTCCCGAAAATTGAAAAGCTGAAAAAGCAAGATCAATCAACCCCGTACGACGAAGTCATTCAATGGTTTTTCGATGCCGATTCCTTCGAGTTAATCGATGAGTCTAACGAAGAAACCTATGTGAAAGCGCTCCTTTCGGTTGAACCGCTTGTGATTTTGTTAAACAAGTATCAACCTAAGGTCGCAACAGCTGATGTTCCTTTCTTAATGGAATTCGTGTTGTGGTCTTTGGTAGAATTCAAAAAGCTGTCTAAACACCGCACGGCGGGAGGCACGGCGTTTAATGATTCGTTTGATCTCTATTTCGACAAATAGAGGTTTCGCTCCGAAAAAATCTGTCTGAAAAACGGATCCTTCAAGTCTTTAATGAATCGAATGGCTTCGCCTGTTGATTTCATTTCTGGACCGAGTTCCTTGTTTACTTCAGGGAATTTCTCGTAGCTGAATACGGGAATCTTAATCGCGTATCCGTTGCGTTTCGGTTGGAAGTTAATGTCCTTCACCTTCAATTCACCCAACATAACTTTCGTTGCATAGTTAACATACGGTTCATCGTAGGCTTTCGCAATGAAAGGAACCGTGCGCGATGCACGCGGATTCGCTTCAATGATGTATACAACATCGTCTTTAATGGCGAACTGAATGTTAATCAATCCGACCGTTCCAAGTGCAACAGCAATCTTCTTCGTGTGCTCTTCAATCTGCGTCATTACAAGGTCGCCCAAGTTATACGGAGGAAGCACGCCGTAAGAATCACCGCTGTGAATTCCAGCGGGTTCAATGTGTTGCATAATGCCAATGATGTAAACATCTTCTCCGTCGCAGATCGCATCGGCTTCCGCTTCAATAGCGCCTTCCAAGAAGTGGTCTAACAAAATCTGATTGTCTGGCATATCGCGAAGAATGTTCACCACGTGCTGCTCCAATTCGTTTTCATTAATCACAATCTTCATCTTTTGTCCGCCCAATACATAGCTCGGACGAACCAACAGGGGAAAGCCTAAGTCCTTCGATAAACCAATGGCTTGTTCGGCGTTTTCAACCACACCGAATTTCGGATACGGAATGTTGTTTTCTTTCAAACAGTTTGAAAAACGACCACGATCTTCCGCCAAGTCTAACGCGTCGAAAGAGGTTCCCAATATTTTAATTCCGTAGCGCTGTAATTTTTCTGCAAGCTTCAATGCAGTTTGTCCGCCAAGCTGAACAATGACTCCCACAGGGTTTTCATGACGAATGATGTCGTAAATGTGTTCCCAGAAAACGGGTTCGAAGTACAATTTATCTGCAGTATCGAAGTCGGTTGAAACCGTTTCCGGATTGCAATTGATCATTATTGTTTCATATCCGCATTCCTTCGCTGCAAGCACGCCGTGCACACACGAGTAGTCGAATTCAATTCCTTGACCAATGCGGTTCGGTCCACTTCCCAACACAATAACTTTTTTGTTTTCGGAACGAACGCTTTCGTTTTCGTATTCGAATGTGCTGTAGTAATATGGAGTCTTCGCTTCGAACTCGGCAGCGCAAGTATCTACTAACTTGTAAACACGCTGAATGCCCATCTCGTCGCGCTTTGTATAGACTTCACTTTCCAAGCATTTCAAGAGATGCGCAATCTGTCTGTCGGCATAACCTTTTTGCTTCGCTTCGAACAACAATTCTTTCGGAATGGAAGCAAGCGTGTGCTTTTCAATAACGCGTTCCAACTGAAGTAATTCTTCAATCTGTTTCAAGAACCATAAATCGATGCGCGTTTTTTCTTGAATGGTCTTGAATGGAATTCCCAATTTAATGGCATCGTAAATATGGAAAATACGATTCCAACTTGGGTGCTCCAACGAGTCTAATATTTCTTGTTGATCGCGAAGTTCTTTTCCGTCTGCACCAAGTCCGTTTCGATTAATTTCAAGTGACTGACAAGCTTTTTGAAGTGCTTCTTGGAAGCTTCTTCCAATTCCCATAACTTCTCCAACGCTCTTCATTTGCAAACCTAATTCGCGGTTGCATCCAGGGAACTTATCGAAATTCCAACGAGGGATTTTCACAATCACGTAGTCTAACGTCGGCTCGAATAAAGCTGAAGTGCTTTTCGTAATCTGATTTTGAAGTTCGTCGAGGTGATAGCCTATTGCCAATTTCGCGGCAATTTTCGCAATCGGATAACCCGTTGCTTTCGATGCTAAAGCGGAAGAGCGCGATACACGCGGATTAATTTCTATGGCAATAATGTCTTCGCTGGCATCTGGAGAAACCGCGAATTGAACGTTACATCCGCCTGCGAAATTTCCAATGGCGCGCATCATCATAATGGCCATGTCGCGCATCTTTTGGAAAGTAGTATCACTTAAAGTCATGGCCGGAGCAACAGTGATACTGTCTCCGGTGTGAATTCCAATTGGATCGAAATTTTCAATGCTACAGATGATTACTACGTTGTCGTTCGCATCGCGAAGCAACTCAAGTTCGTATTCCTTCCAACCCATTAACGCCTTGTCAATCATGACTTCGTGAATAGGCGAGAGGTGAAGTCCGCGTGTGAGCAAACGGTCGAAGTCAGATTGGTTGTGCACGAGGCTCGCTCCTGATCCGCCTAGGGTATATGAAGGACGAATACACAATGGGAAGCCGAATTCCTGTGCAATTTCTTTTCCTTCCAAGAATGACTTTGCAGTTAATTGTGGAGCCATAGGCACTCCTATTTCAATCATTAAGTCGCGAAACGCCTCGCGGTTTTCAGTAATTTCAATGGCTTTGGTATCTACTCCCACCATGCGAACACCGTACTGTTCCCACAGCCCGCTCTCTTCGCATTGAATGGCAAGGTTCAACGCTGTTTGTCCACCCATGGTTGGAAGAACAACATCGATTTTGTGATTTTTTAGAATGGTTTCAATGCTTGCCGTTTCAAGTGGAAGCAGGTAAATGTTGTCTGCAACGACCTTATCGGTCATGATGGTTGCAGGGTTGCTATTGATAAGGGTTACTTCAATGCCTTCCTCGCGCAACGACCTCGCAGCTTGGCTTCCAGAGTAATCAAATTCACAGGCTTGTCCGATAACGATGGGTCCAGAACCAATAATGAGGACCGACTTAATGCTTTTGTCTTTAGGCATTTTTTTTTTATCTCACTTCGTAGGGTGAAGTAAGGCGCGTGTTTCTAATACGGTTGCGAAATTACAACCAACAAGGGTTATGGTGCAAGTAGAGATTTTAACAGTTGTTGACAAACTTGATTTCGGCGAAAAGATGCGGTGCAAGATTCTTCGAAAGATTCTTTACAGAAAGATGCTTCGCAAGAAATCCCCCCTTGTGAAACATCTTGCAACGCATCTTGTGAAACATCTTGCAACGCATCTTGTAGCCCGCTACATCAACCGATGCCCCTTATCCACCTCCTTCCACTCCACATAATTCATGTGAGAAGTTAAGGCTCGAAGTTTATCCCCATGCTTCCAAGGAATTATCACATCGTGTTTTCCGAAAATAAATTCGGTTGGAATTTTATTTTTTTTAAGAGACTGCGCAATTAATTTCATTTCTGGATAGCAATGCCTGTAGCCCATCCAAACGTCGAACACCTGCTCGCGCATGGAACGCTCGTGCATGTAGTATTCCACAAAACGGAATAGTTTAACGGGAAGTAATTTTAGATTTTTCAAGAAACGCGCTAAGTGAATAACGACATTTCCGTTTTTCTTCAGACCACTCGCTATTTGTCTGCCAACCCAAGTACCAACAGTAAAGGCGTACAACTTGTTTCTCGTGAGCCCATCGCTGGCTAAAAATTGTGCGGAAGATATTTTTTCTCCCGCATGTTGAAGGAGCATCAGTCCAAGCCGACCGCCCATGCTGTATGCAATGAGTCTACATTTTTCAACCTGAAAATGATTCAACAAGAAATGAAATTGCGCTACCCACGACTCAACGGACAATCCTTCGTTTAATTCTTTCGTGGTGAAGGAATCACTTCCTGCATGAGACCAAAAACCAATAGCAACAAGTCGTTCGTTGTCTTTCAGTGAATCTGTGAACGTGGCGAAATCTTCCGGACTTCTTCCGAAACCGTGCAGGCAGAGAATCAGTTCAGTGGGGCTGTCGGATTTACTCCATTCAACAACTTTGAATGATTTATTTTGAAAGGATAAGGAATAGTTTTTTTGCTTCATGATGTTTCCCATCACGAAGGTATTTCATTCAATAGAAATTATCGAACAATTTCAATCACCACTTCGTTACGTCTGCCGACAAGCTGGTAGGGTGGGTTATAACCTAAGAATTTGAAATTTCCTTTGGTTTGAATGCCTTTAGAATTCAAGTAATTCAGAAGTTCTTGTTTGTGTTTCTCTCGAGCTTCATCGTCAGCGAATCCACTGAATCGAATGGCAGCCATGACTTGCTCTTCCGTCTTAGATAAAATAACCTGACTGTTATTCGGCTTTGGAAGATTGCTCATGTCATAGCCTTCAGGCATAACAAAACTCATGGAAGACAAGCTGTCGTTAATATCCATTTGAACCGGTGAGGTCATTGCAATTTGAGTTTCACTTTCGTTTCCACCGAAAATATATCCGGCGAGGGTGCGAAAGCCGGGACTGGCCATTTCGTCGTAGGAATTGGCTTTCGACTGCACGGTAGCGAGTGTGGCAGAAGGATAAAGACGTATTTCAATATTGCCATCCTTCTCAAGCACTGTGTATGGTTGTTCTTTGGTTTTGTTGGTAGACATGTATACGAACGATTGAAAAAGAATGAATAAAATGGCAACTGCAAGTAGGATGTATGCCATAAGTTTTTTACGTTTCATATTAATAAAACCTTCGGGAAGGGTGATTGTTCAGTTGGGCTTAATTCAGGTAGTTCAGCACCCACAATGCGCTCTGATCTATTTTTACCTGTTGGACCTTTCGATCTAACTCAATAGCTTTTATGGCATTCTCGAAATAGGAGTTTTCGCGCTGGTTCACCAAGAACAAAGAGCTTTCCCCGTTGAACAACTTCGTGTTTTCCGCTTGAAGCAATCGCTCGTATAGTTTGGCGTTAGAGTCTGCGAGTTCCTGTTGCGAAAGGGTGTTGGTATAAGCGACTTCTAGAGCAAGTGTTTTCTGTTCGAGTTGATTTCTTTTCCACTCGGTATTCAAATTGTTCTCTTCAATTTTAATTCTCTGAACTTTTAAATCGCCACGTGCTTCTCTCAACAACAAGGGCATTGAAAATTCAGCTCCCCATTTGTAGTTGTTGGTGGAAAAATAAGAGGGGAGTCCTTCACTGAAATCTTTGTTTAGAAAATGATACTCAAGGTTCAATTTGGGTTTAAGTTTTTCAGCTTTCCATTTTTCTTCAATACGAAGCGACTCACCTTTGTTTGCATATAGCGCCAATTCCGGGTGATTGTCAAGTTGTGAAAAAAGAGTTGGTCCACTTCTAAAAGGCGCCATTTCGTTTTTAAAATTCAAGGAAGGAGTTACTGTTTCGTTCAAAATAGCCACTCTGTTTTCATCCACGTTTTCTAAGAATGCGACAAGGGCAATGCGCGCTTTTAAAACATCTAATTTCGATTCTTGAAATTGAAGCAAGCGGTTTTGATTTTGTACGTATGCTTCTAATGTATCCATGGCAGAACGATCGCCACCTCTGTATCTGGCGCGGACAGCAATAAATCTGCGCTCGCTTGTCTTGACCAACGAATCGATTACAATATTTTTTTGGACAGTAAAGTACCAATCGGAATAGAGTTGCACGCTTTGAGCAAGCAGCTCATTAACGGCTAGTTGTTGCTCAAGATTTCCCGCTTCCAATAAAATTTCAGCGCGCTTCTTCGCCATTCTTCGCTCATCAATGACCAATCCTTTCAACAATGGCACGGATACGCCAAGCGCGAGAAGTCCGGCGTTTGATGTATAGTCGGCAGGATTTACATAGCTTCCGGTATTCACATCGAAATGCCCTATTAATCCTATAGCATAAGGTGAATTGTATGATAGCGTAGTTTCTGATGTGGAATAATATTCTGTACCTCGAAAAAATTTATTCTTGAATTTACTTTCTAAGAGAGGGTCGAAAACACCTTTCACTTGAAGGTACTGGGCATTCCTCATTTGCGGATTCAGTCTTGCTCTCTCAGCAAGCGGATGTTCTTCCAAAACCCAATTCAAATACTCGGTAAGCGTCAGCTCTTGCGAATGAATATTCGATACAAAACAAATAGAGAGTATTAAAAGAGATGTCAGCTTTTTCATTACAACTTTTCTTCTGATTTCTTTTTTGAAGTTTCAGGGGAATAAAAATCAGGAGGGAAACCATTGAAATTCCGCCACAGCTCATATCCAACAGGCACATCGTTCAGAAGCATAATGGTCTGAACACCTCCGCCTTGTCTTAGGCCATTTGGCCATTGTTCGCCCTCTGCTGGTATAACGAGCACTCTGAATTTCCCGGATTCGTGTATGGTAGGATCAACATTTAAGATAGTGCCGTTGTATACACCTTTTGAAATGTTCTGCCAGCCGCTAATGACGAATGCTGGAAATCCGTCGAAGATGAGTCGCACTTGCTCTCCGACATGAACAAGAGGCATATCCATTGGGTCAATAAAAATTTCAATGGCATGTAAAAACTGAAACGGACTTATTCGAGCAATCTCTTCTCCTTCTTTGACTGTTTCGCCAAGTCCAGACTTTGAAGTTTTACTTATGAATCCGTCCTGCGGGGCAAGTATGTAATAAAGTCCATTCCTTCTGTCGTAGTTGTTGAATTGATTTTGGAGCTTCGTCAATTCAGCCTCTGCTGTGTACAGAGTAGACATAGAAGCGAATTTTTCGCTTTCCGCTTTTGAGATTTTGTCATTGTAATCAGCGTCAATGGCTCTCAATTCACGCGTTAAGTTCATGAGTTCAGTTCTCGAAATCGCCAGTTTGTTCCGATGCTCAATAACTTTGGTTGCCGCATTTTGAGTACTCATTCTTCGCGTTTCAAGCTCAGTTCTAGAGATTAAATCTTCCTTGAAAAGTTGCTCGTATCGAACGAATTGTTCTTCGATAATTTTCGCATTTCTTTCTGCGTTTGCAAGATCCGTGCTGTCGGTTCTTATTTTAAATTGCGCCTGCTCAATCTTCGCACGAGTCTGATCCTTTTTCACTTCCTTTCCACCGATCATTGCATTTATCTGCAAGTCAAGTGATACTATCTTAGACATATATCCTTCTAGTGCACTCTCTTTCGATTGTAATTGTGATTCAGTGTTCTGAAGGAGGTTTGGGTCGAAGTAATCTACTTTCACCTCGGAAAGGAAAAGAATGGTATCTCCTTTTTTAACACTATCTCCTTCTTGCACGAACCATTTCTCAACTCTTCCTCCGATAATGGTCTCAACCGATTGTGGGCGAGAGTTGGGTTCCAGTGAAATTATATTTCCAACGCTTGTGATATTCTGCGTCCACGGAATGCAGAGTATTCCAATGATTATGGCTAGAGCAATGAGTAATATTCTCGCTGTGCGAATGTTCTTCGCACGTTGTTCAATCTTATTCCAAGAAGTAAACTGATTTGAAGAATTTACTTCGTCAAGGAGAGGTAGGTTATTCTTTTCCATCAATTAATTAATTTGAATTTTCTTCACGTCGTTTAAAGGCAACTCAGTAATGTTATGAATGAGAATAATTGAAGATTTAAATTCCGATTGAAGAATTTCCAGCCCTTTCGGATGTTGCAGAATGTACTGATTTCTGAGGACAAGTAGATCTGGCTTTGTTACTATTGCGCGCGCTAGTTCAAGCAACGCACGACGTTCCAATGTCCAAATAGAATCTCGATGATGTGTGGTCTTGAATATTCCTTCACTAGAATTTTTGAAGAACTCATTTAATCCCACACGTTCAGCTGCGGCAACAACCTCTTCATTGCTCGCGTCAGTGTTCCACTTGACGTTAGCAAAGAAAGAGTCCTCAAGTATAACAGGAAGATGATCGCACCATGCTGTTTTGCTTTTGAAACTATTCACGGAAATGTGCTTTAGGTCATGTCCGTTACACTTCAATCCAAAGGAGTTTTCGTTGCGCAAATCAAGTGATTGCAAAAACTTCTTGCAAGAAATAGAATCTCCTGTTAAAGCGTATGTGTTTCCGCGCTCAAGTATAAATGTTGAAGGGAACTGACACTCGATTCGGTCAATGGAATGAATGGAAACACGACTTTCTTCATTTGAAGTGAATTCGCTCTGTTTATTTCCTTGATATGACAGAGCTTTTTGCATACTCGTAAGCGTATCGAAAATTGTGCTCAGTGAGAACAATATTTTTTCTATACTGGAAATTACAAGTACAATGACGATTTCTGCTCCGAGGAATTGACCAATGCTAATTTTTTGTGACACGGCCAAAAGACTTCCCAGCAACAACATACTTCCAACAATAATAATCTTGAACCCGAGGAAGGCGTTTTGTTTTTGAAGAAGAAGTTTGAAATGAAAACGTTTCGATTCCAGGTATTGGTCAGAAATCTTATCAGCTTCGCTGAAAGCGAATTTTGAATTTGGACGATTGAATTTCTTGCGAAATAATTCTGCAAGTGAAAGCCAATTCACCATTTCATATTTCGCGCAAGATTCTTCGTAACTCGACTGCACAGCGGCATTGAATTTCCAGCGGAGAAGAACTATGAACGAGATTACAAATGATAGTCCGAAGAGAAAGAAAATGGGGTGGTAGAATGAAATAAGTAAGAGCCCAAACGTAAGTTGAAGCGAAGCGAAAAGCAAATCAATAAACAGCTTGCTGAATCCCTTTTGTAGGTAGCTAATTTCAATAAAATACTTCGCGAAACTACGATCATTCGCTTGCGGATTTTGATTTAAGATACGCCCTAAGTAGGTGTATGCGAGCTGTGCGAAAAGTCGTTGCTCAACGTCTTCACCCTCTTTCATTAATCGTATTTGCAGCAACCCGTTGAGCCATACAAAGAACATAATAAGTAAAAGTATGGCGTACATGCCTGGTCTAACTTCTTGTGCAGTGACGAAGGTTAGTAAAAGCTGTACCCCAACAGGAATGGCCAATGAGAAAAGACCAGCAAGCGATGAGAGAAGAATAACCTTTCGGATAAAATACTTTTCAAGTCGAAGCAATTCGCTTAACGTCTTGTAGATAGAGCCAGTAGATTCAGCCATAGTTTTTGAAAAATGACGTGTGCCATATAATTCAAAGCACTAATTTAAGTCAAGATTGGTAAAACGAATACTAGCCTTTCATACTATTTTCAGAATAGTTCTGCCATTTATCAAGAACTGCTTGCATATCTGCAGGAAGTTCACTTTCAAAACTCATCCATTCTCCAGTTGTTGGGTGGGTGAAAGAAAGTGTTCTAGCGTGTAATGCTTGTCTTGGTAATAGATCTAAACAATTTTGTACGAATTGCTTGTACTTGGTGAACGTAGTTCCTTTCAGTACTCGGTCTCCGCCGTATTCGAAATCACCGAAAAGTGTGTGACCGATGTGTTTCATGTGAACGCGAATCTGATGCGTTCTTCCTGTCTCTAGTTTACACTCTAACAAAGTCACATAGCCATAGCGCTTCAACACTTTGTAATGCGTTACCGCGTGCTTCCCGTGATCGCCTTCAGGAAATACTGTGAATACTTTTCTGTCTTTTAAACTTCGTCCTGTGTTTCCAATCACCGTTCCATCTTCCTTCACATCGCCCCAGACGAGTGCCACATATCTGCGGTCAAGTGTTCGGTCGAAAAACTGCTTGCCTAAATGGGTCAATGCTTCTTCCGTCTTGGCAATAACCATTAATCCTGTCGTGTTCTTATCCAGCCTGTGAACCAAGCCCGGACGGGCATCGGGATTCATGGGTAGGTTCTGAAAATGAAAAAGCATAGCGTTGAGCAAGGTGCCCGAGAAATTTCCGAAGCCTGGATGAACAACCATATTTTTAGGCTTCATAAGAATTACCAAGGCGTCGTCTTCATAGACAATTTCAATGGGTATGTCTTCGGCAATGAGTTCCATATCCCGCACGGGGTAAGGCATTTCAATGGTTATGACATCTAGCGGCTTAACCTTGTAACTGCTTTTTACGGGAATTCCATTTGCTTTAACATATCCGTCATCCGCGGCATTTTGAATGCGATTCCGCGAAGTACGCTCCAGGCGATCTACCAAGAACTTGTCCAAGCGCATAAGCTTTTGCCCTTTGTCCGATACAATTCGATGATGCTCGAAAAATCCTTCCTCCTGTTCCTCTAGAATTTCGTTTTCTTCCATCTTATTGTTTCATTGCTTTTAAGCGAATGATTTCTTGCGTTGAATTGTTTGTGATTTGAATGAAATAAATGCCGTTCGATAAATTACTGTTCTCCATTTCAACACGTGTTACATGCGATTGAATAGAAGATGAAATCAACTGTCCTGTCGATGAAATAACCGAAATCGTGTACGTTGAATTTTCATTCAATCCTTGAACGGTAAAGCTTTCACTGAACGGGTTCGGATAAAGTGAGGGAGTCGAGCTTTGTAATTCACTCACAGAATTCCACACCGAAGATTTTCCCGATTTAAATACAGGACGAATCATTAAAGCACCATTGATGCTCGACTGCTGCCAAGGTTGTAGAAATCCATTGTTGTAAAATACTTTGGTTGAATTAACGGTTCCACTTTTATCATTTCCAACAGGAAGTCCAGCGCTTCCGCTTTGAACCCAACCCACGTAAAAGTTTCCAGTAACAGCAATGGGATTGTCATAAGAATAATACGAGAAATAATTTTCTCCGTTAGTATAAAAAGCGGGATGATGATAATTGAAATTCTCGCCCAACTCTGTTCCAGGCTCAGTGCCGCCGTCGCTCCAAGCGCGCAACAAAAATGTTTCGGCGGTCA
>JBIKVX010000209.1:0-3895 GCA_044356625.1 Flavobacteriales bacterium
AATAAAATCGGGCTGGGCGAAAAATATTTCGCCCGTATTAATTGTTAATTAGGGGTGAAATATCTTTCGCCCAAAATAAAATTTCATGAGCGAATCGAACATATTTTTTGAGAAGGGGTTAGCGCAGACGACGCCGTTTCCGTTGGGGATTGAGGTGGAGCGTGCAGAGGGGTTGTATGTTTATAAAAAAGATGGTTCTCGGATTATGGATTTTGTGAGTGGTGTTGGGGTGAGTAATCTGGGGCATGGGAATGCGCGTATTCGCGAGGCTATTCATGCGCAGGTAGATAAGCACTTGCACACAATGGTGTATGGCGAATTTATTCAGGAAGCGCAAGACAATGCTGCGAAGAGTTTGTTGAAATTACTTCCAGCTGAATTGAATTGTTGCTACTTTGTGAATAGCGGAACGGAAGCGATTGAGGCGGCTATAAAATTGGTGAAACGCGTTACAGGAAGAAAGGAAATTGTTGCGTTCGTGGGGTCGTACCATGGAAGCACGACGGGAGCTATGGCTATTAGTGCGAATGAAGTCAAGAAGCGGAACTTCCGTCCGCTTATGCCCGGTGTGAACTTCATTCGATTGAACAACTGGGAAGATCTCGATTTCATTACTGAAAAAACTGCCGGTGTTATTCTTGAAACCATTCAAGGCGATGCGGGTATTCGCATTCCGAATGATTTGTATTTGCGTGCGTTGAAGAACAAATGCGAAGAAGTGGGTGCTTTGTTGGTGTTCGATGAAATTCAATGCGGTATGGGGCGCACCGGGAAGGTGTTCGCATTCGAACACTTCGGCGTGGTTCCTCACGTCCTTACGCTCGGAAAAGCTTTAGGCGGAGGAATGCCTATCGGATGCCTGGTTTCCTCGCAAGAGAAAATGCGCGAGCTTTCACACAATCCGTTTCTCGGACACATTAGCACGTTTGCTGGACATCCGGTTGCTTGCGCAGCAGCGCATGCATTCCTCGAACAAATTCACGATGAAGAATTGTTGAATCACGCTGAAACGATTGGACAATTCATTGAAGATAAATTAAGTCAACACCCTAACGTCATTGAAATCCGCAGAAAGGGATTGTTCTTCGCCATTGACATGGAGAGTGCTGAAGTGGTTCAGCAAGTGGTGGAAGAAAATTTAAGAAACGGACTCTTGAGTTTTTGGTTCTTGTCTTGTCCGTGGAGTTTCCGTATTGCGCCGCCGTTGACGATTACAATGGAGGAAGCTCAAGAAGGTATTGCCATTATTTTAAAGTCCATGGATGACACAACTTCGTTGTGATGACACAACACGTTGTGATGACACACTTCTTGTGATGACCGCAATGCGGATGACACAACACGTTGTGATGACACCTTCGGTGATGACCGCGGAGCGGATGACGCTGCGCGAGAGGAGAATTAAAGAATCGCTTTTACAGTTTGAAGGATGATCTTCATATCCGTTAAAAAACTTTGCTCTCGGACGTATTTTAGATTGAGTGCGAGTTTTGCGGGCATGATTTCCTCAATGTAGGTTTTTTCGGGATGGGGAGATTGGCTAAGGAGTTCGTTTTCACGAACGTATTCGATGCTTGCGAAGTCTGTTATTCCAGGTTTTATGCTGAGGACGTTTTGTTGTTCTTCGTTGTACAACAAAACGTATTTCGGAACTTCAGGACGAGGACCCACGACACTCATTTCACCCAGAAAGACATTCACCAATTGAGGCAGTTCGTCTATCTTGTATTTCCGAATAAAATATCCGCTGCGTGTAATACGACTGTCTTTCATTCCAACCGTTAACTGTCCTTTTGCTTCGGCGTTCTTTCGCATGGAACGGAACTTCAACAAACCGAAATTCTTTCCACCCAAACCAACGCGCTTTTGAACAAAAAACGGGGAACCGAAATCATCAAAGACAATCCAAATAGATACAACAAGAGCTAAAGGCAACAAGACAATGATTAGTGCAAGCGAGAAGCAAATGTCGAACAGTCTCTTCATTCCATTTATTTAATCGCCTTCAGAATTGCGTTTGCTACACGCTCTGCATCTTCATTCGATAAATCGTAATAGACAGGAAGTGAGATTTCGTTTTTATAGAAATTAAACGCATTCGGAAAATCGTGAATATCAAATCCTTGACTCTTGTAAAACGTGAACAACGGTAAGGGTTGAAAATGTACGTTCAAAGAAATGCCTTGTTCTGCAACTTCAAGAATAACCCCATCTCGCTCATCTTCTGTGAATTTATCTAAACGAAGCATGTACAAGTGGTAGTTCGAATCTGACCACTCGGTTTTAAAGGTTGGAAGAATGCATTTTTTATTGGTTGAAAGAATGCGGTTGTATAATTCGCAGATTTCTTTTCTTCGATCTAAACTTTCTTGAAAGCGCTCCAACTCTACTCTACCAATTGCAGCATGAATGTCGGTCATGTTGCATTTGTAACCCGCTTCAACGATATCATACCTCCAGTTACCCGGTTGCAATTTAGAAATCGCATCTTTCGACTGTCCGTGAAGCGACTTCACATAAATTTCTTGCCTAATTTTCTCGGAAATAATTTCGTTTTGAAAATTCAATGCTATGGCCCCACCTTCTGCCGTGGTTAAATTTTTCACTGCATGAAAAGAAAATCCTGCCACATCGGTCTGATTCCCTATTCTTTTCGCTTTGTACAACGAACCAAATGAATGCGCTGCATCCGAGACAACCAATGGACGACCGAATTTCTCTTGCGGTTTGCTCTTCGGTTTCCATTCGAAACGTTCCGAAAAGCTTTTTGCTAATTCCATGTAAGCGTCGTAATCAACCGGCAATCCACCAACGTCGACAGGCATGATAGCCTTGGTTCTTTCGGTCATAGCCAAAGCCACTTTCTCAATATCCAAGTGCGCTGAATTCGGGGCGCAATCTACCATTACAGGTGTAGCACCCAGATGCACAACCACATTGGCAGTAGCAGCGTAGGTGTAGGCCGGAACAATAACTTCATCGCCCGGACCAATTCCGAACCAATACAAAACCATTTCAACAGCGTTGGTCCATGAGTTCAAACACAACACTGGGCCCGAATTGCAATACTCTTTAATATCGTTCTCGAAAGCACGTGTCTGAGGACCTGTCGTAATCCAACCTGAACGCAACACGGCCGTTACAGCTTCAATTGTCTTTTCATCAATTCGCGGCGGAGAAAAAGGAATGGGTTTCATAAGTAGCAAAATTAAGCGATACACCCCTTGTATTGGTTAACTTTACCGCATTAAACTTTTCGGACTTATTTCTGTTCTAAGCTCATGACATTTTCATTTCCCTCATTCAAAAATCAAGTGAAACTAATTTTACTTGTCACCACCATGCTTTTTTGTGCATCATCGGTGATTGCTCAACCTCAGACGGGAGGAAGACCAGGAGGAACGGGGGGCAGTGGAGCAGGACAACCTGGAAGACCAGCGCCAAAAGGACGTGTTTACGGAAAGCTATTCGATGCACGAACCAACAAACCCTTGGAATTTGTTGTTTTACGCGTGTACAAAGAAGATAGTCTTTTGGTGAAGGAGAAGAATCCAATCGTTATTGGCGGGGCCCTTTCACAATCAAACGGCGAATTCAGCATTGAAGATTTACCGGTGAATGAAAAACTAACCATGCGATTCTCCTTGGCAGATGCAGATGCAGCCTATTTCATTTTCAATTTAAAACCTTCTGGAGGTTCAATGGGTTTGATTGAAAAAGATTTAGGAAATCTGAAACTCACCTTCACAGGACAATTGAATACGGTAACCATCGACGGTGGCGGACCGCGGTTGGAATTCGATAAACGTATTTATGATGTAGACAAGAACCCAATGAATTCAGGTGGTACAGCAGAAGATGTGCTCAGAAACATTCCATCACTTCAAGTCGATAC
>JBIKVX010000096.1:0-7188 GCA_044356625.1 Flavobacteriales bacterium
GACTTTAACCATAGATCAGATTCCAGCAGATGCCATTCAACGTGTTGAATTGATTACCAATCCTTCTGCGAAATACGACGCCAGTGGCGGCGGTGGTGGTATTGTAAACATTGTCATGAAACACAACCGCAGCGGCGGCTACAACGGGAGCGTTCGAGCGGGTATAGATAAACGTGGACGAGTAAACTCTGGTTGCGATTTCAATTTCCGGCAAGGTAAAATCAATTTCTTCGCGAACGCAAATTACAATCAACGTCGAAGCATTAGCATTGGAACCACAGAGCGTGAAAATGTAGCTCCCGCATATTCACTTTTTCAAAATCAGTATAGCATGAACGACGGATTCATGTTGAATGGAAGAGGCGGATTCGACTGGCTCATTGATAACCGTAACACGTTAACTTTTTCAGGAAACATAATGAAGGGATCTTTTGCTCCTTTCGACACTTTAAATGTTAAAGCCGATACCCTTGGTGGAGGAACGGGATCCTACTATCGTGAAAGTAACACCAAACGTGCTTTTCAGAATATTGGCGGAAGCATATTGTACAAACACCTCTTCACGAAAGAAGGAACGGAATTAAACGCAGACATCAATTACAACCGAATTAAAAGTGTGTTCGACGGTGATTACATGAACATCTACAACGATGCGAATGCTACCTATTTGATGCAACATGGCGATGTGTCTCAATTTTTAATTACTTCACAAATAGATTTCGAATCGAAGGTGACCGATCGTTTTCGTATTGAAGCTGGAACACGCTTATCCGTGCGTGACTTCACTACCGAATATCGAAACAAGCAACTGGCCAATGGCATTTGGGAAGACATTACTTCATTGGGTGTGAACTATCATTACCTCGATCAGGTTTACGCTGCTTATGGAACAGCCGCATTGGATCTTCCTGTTTGGAAAATCAAAGCTGGACTTCGCGCCGAGAGCAGTGATTACAAAGGAGAACTTCTAAGCACGAGTAGCAACTTCGCCTATAAATATCCGATTGCACTTTTCCCTTCTTTATTCGTAACGCGCGTGATTACAGAAAAGCAAGACGTTCAATTTGCGTTGAATAGAAAGATCAACCGTCCGAGTTTCATGACACTTTCTCCATTTACAGACTACAGCGATTCGTTGAATATTCAAAGAGGAAATCCGGGCTTGAAACCGGAATTCACACAATCGGGAGAGTTGTCTTGGCAATGGATACCGAATAAGAAAAACACCGTGATTGTTTCTGCTTATGGTCGCTATACCACGAATGTCACCGTTCGCCAACAGAGCTTGGAATTCAGCGAATTTCTTGGCGATACCGTTGTAGTAACATCTTATCAGAATGCGAGCAGCAGCCAAGCGTTGGGATTGGAATTTGTCTCACGTAATGCGCTCACAAAGACCATTGACATTAGCACGAATATTAACGTTTACAACAGTTCCATTGACGGAACGAATTTGGATCCGAATTTGAAAAACAACATTAGTTCGTATTGGATAAAAAGTAACATCACCTTCAAGGCTCCGAAGAATATTTCCTTTCAAGTCATGTTCGATTACAGCAGCAAACGTTCGTTAGAAGTTGGAAGCAGTGAACGAGGAGGTGGCGGAGGAGGTGGTGGTGGAATGGGTATGGGCGGCTGGGGCGGCAGCAACAACACTGTTCAAGGATACATTGAACCTACCTACGGACTAGACCTTTCCATTCGAAAAGAATTTTTAGAAAATAGAAGCTTGGTTCTTTCTTTCAGTGCAACGGATATCTTGCGCACACGTGTGAATATTGTGCACAGTACTTCGCCTTACTTCGATCAAATCACATACAAACGTCGCGACTGGCAGATGTTTCGTTTCAACATTTCATGGAAATTCGGAAAGATGGATTCTCAGTTGTTCAAGCGTAAGAACATGAAGATGAACGAAGGCGGGATGGAAGGCTAATTGGCGGAGCCGAAGATTGGCGGAGACAAAGATGTATTCACAAGGTGTTGCACAAGGTTGACTTCGTCAAAGGTGCTTTGCAAGGTTACTTCGTAAAGAGGAGCATGCGGGATTTCCCCTGCATATCTTTTTTCAATTCTCCTTTCCAGCCTAAAGACTCTCCAAGAGCGATAGTTTCGGCGGAATAATTCTCATGAATTTCGAAGAAGACTTGCTTGACACTTTCGCAATTGTTTGCGAGTTCAAGTATTCGTCTATAAAACAACAACGGGTCATTTTCCGGGACGAAGAGCGCGAGATGTGGTTCGTGTTCAACAACAGATGGACGCATTTCCCTTCCTTCCGAAACGGGGATGTAAGGCGGATTAGAAACGATTGTGTTCCAATTTCCATCTGGTAAATTCTCATTCAAAATATCCACTTCCTTCCACTCTACTTCCAACTTAAATTCATTGGAGTTCTTTGACGCTATTTGCAACGCCTCCTTCGACACATCACATCCTGAAACCTTCCAATTCGGCTGTGCTTTTTTCAAAGCGAGGGCAATTGCTCCGGAGCCGGTTCCGATGTCAATTATGGAATGAATAGAATGATCATTCGGAACCGAATGATTATTCGGTTTTATGGTCTCTAGTATCCATCTCACCAACTCCTCAGTTTCTGGACGAGGGATGAGAACTGCTGGAGAAACATGCAAGTCCATTCCGAAAAAATAGGCCTTTCCCAAAACATATTGAAGCGGCTCATTATTCGCAATGCGCTTTACAGCTTTGTAGACCAAGAGCATTTGCGATTCGCTGATGGAATCGCTTGCCTTCACGATTAAATCGGCTGAAGACAAATTCAAGTAATGACGAAAGAGTTCATTCACGATGTTCCGCGATTCACGGGCGTCATAGACCTCTCCCACTCGCTGAAGCGCGAACTCTTTCAGCGTACTAATTTTATTATTCGGAAGAATGTGGTTCATTTCACAAAGAAGAAACCGTACCCCTTCCCACCTACTTTCAACGTATAAGAATTAGATCCTGCATCGGTTGAAACAATCTCCAATCCGTCTGTGCTCACCTTTCCTTTCCAATAACCCGGAAGCGTAATGTTCACATTGCCCTCGCCTTTCGCGAAGACAGCTATGGAAATTTGATTGAGGTATTTACGCGCAATCACCAACGCTTTATCATCGGCTTGCAACACATACGTTTCACCATAAATCAACGGCAAGTTCTTTCTTCGCAATTTTACTAATTTCTGAGTTGAAGTTCGAAGTTCTCCTTCTTCGTTGTTTAATTGATCGAAGCGCATCATGCGTCTGTTATCAGGATCGTTTCCACCAGGCATTCCAATTTCATCTCCGTAATAAATGCATGGAATTCCAGGAACACTCATCAAGAAAGCCGTTAACTGCTCCAAGCGAACATACCCAACATTGTCTTTGTGCTCAATCTTCCGCGACCATCCGGCTTGCTTCGCGTTCTCTTCGAACTTCACGCTTCCGTCTGCGTATGAAATGAAACGCGCACGGTCTTGATTGCCCGTAATGTTTCCCATCATGTGGTGTGAACCGTAATACTTCGCGCTTTCTTGAATGACTCTTCCCAAATTCGCGAAACTTGTTTCTGATTTTGCGAAGGCATCTACTGCCGCGTCGTATAAATTGAAATCGAACTGCGCATCCATTTGCTCACTTCCGATATAGGACTGAATGAGCTCAGGGCTTCCGTATGTTTCTCCAATTTGAAAGACATTCTTTCCACTTGCCTTTACTTTCGAAGTAAGCGTAGTCCAGAACTCTGTGCGGATGTGCTTGGTAGCGTCGTGACGAAATCCGTCAAGATCGTAATTCGTCACCCAAAACATGGCAGTGTCTGTTAGCGCACTCACCACTTCCGGTTTCGCGAAATCCCATGTTGGAAGGAAGACGTCGAACCACGTGGTTAAGCGCTGATCGTCCCAACGTTCGGTGTTCATGCTTCCATCTGGCAAGTACAATGGCGTAACCCAGTCTTTGTGTTCCTTGATGAGCGGATGATCTTGATGCACGTGGTGTGCAACATAATCGAGGTACACATTCATCTTGTGTTTGTGTGCGACTTTCAATAAGTTTTTAAATTCCTCTTCCGTCCCGAAACGATCATCTATAGTACGCAACGACGTAGGCCAATAGCCGTGATATCCGCTGAACATGCTTGTGTCTCCACCTTTATCCCACAAGCCCCATGGGCCTTCGGCATTTTTCGTAATGGGTGAAATCCAGATGGTGTTCGTTCCCAATTCCTTGAAATATCCTTCTTCAATCGCTTGCGTAATTCCAACTAAATCACCACCTAAATTGTTTGCGATGGGCTTAATGCGTGGGTCGTTTGTTGGACGATCGTTCTCCTTCATTCCATTTTTGAAACGATCGACCATGGCGAAATACATGACTGTTGCGCGAGTATCTTTTCTTTTTAGTTGGAAGGATTTCTTCACGGGTCTTCCGTAAGACAATGGAATAAGTATATCATTGAAGAGCTGATTGCCGTCGTGTGCATAAGCGCGAATGTGCGAGCGCTTCATTTTCCAGGCTTTCGCAGGAATATTGAACTGCAATTCCCACTCGCTCAAGTATGGCTCTTGAACGTGCACAATGGAAACAGGAATGCGTTGATTCTCGAAATAAATTTGAGCGCCCTTTGGTTCGGTGCTGCAATAGACAATTACTTTCTTTCCCTTTTGTGAAAGGACTTCCATGGTTTGTTTCGGTGCCGAAGGAATTTCAATGAAACTATTTTCTCCACCGAGGCCGTTCGGCATTCTATTCTTGTTGTTGGCATCGAGTAATTCATCAGTCCCATTTTCCCAAATACGGTAAGGATATAAGCCTGGCTCCAAAAACAACTCCACGCTGTAAGTTCCATCTTCGTTGCGTTTCAAAGGTGTTGCATTCTTGTTCCACCCGTTCATGGCTCCGGCAATAAAAACACAACTCACATTTTTTTCAAAAGTTGGAACGTAACTAAAAATGTATGATTTCTTCGCTGAAGCGAAAACGGGGATGTCGTATTCGTTTCTATAGGTTTCAATATTCAAATTGAAAACGGGCTCGTACGTTCCTATTGGAAAAACCACTTCTCTTGTGGAAGTAAGATTTGTCTTATCGTAGGGGCTTGTTGAAATACTAACTACTTCATCAGGATGAACAAAGTAATTCGAAACGGGAACTCGCGTATAGTTAGCTGGAAGATGAATGGGTGAAGCCAATCCGGGTATTTCAGTAGCTCCTTTTTTGTTTAGGATGCTGCATGAAGGAAAGAGGGCTAAGCTAAAAAAGAAATAAATCATTTTTTTCATAGTGCTAAGATAATTAGTCCACTGCGGAGTGCACTACTTTTCACTTATCTTTCCGCTATGAAATTGAGACGTTTCACTCCGCTTCTATTTTTGGTTTGTATTTCATTTATTGCTCGAGCGCAGTATACAACCAATCCTATGCTGAACACCACTTGGACCAGCTTCGGGCTTGGGGCGAATAGTTCCGATAATTTATCTTATCAGTTGTTCGCTTCGAAATCGAAATACGAAGAAACCGTTTCAACTACGCTGCGTGCAGCTTATTCACAAGAACTAATTTCAGGAACCGATGACAGCATTTTTTTCAGGAAGAATAGATCATTTGAGGTTGGCATATTGTGGGGACAAGTTTGGGGAAGGAAAAACATGTTCTTGGCTGCAAGTGCCGGAATGGGTCTAACGCTTCGTCTATATGGTGACAGCGCCATGCAAGTCATTGATCAGTTTGTGTACAAAGCAGGCGCAACCATTGGGGTTCCCGCACAAATTGAAATGGGATATCTTTCCAAGAAAGGCGGACTGTCACTTATGCTAACAGGTAATTGGAATTTCCGGGAGCCTTATTATGGCGCGTTAATTTGCTATACTCGGAAATTGAGTATGAAGTAATGAAGAAAGACATTCAAAACAAAGAAGACCTTGTGCAACTTGTAGACGTGTTTTACACCCGCGTTCTTCAAGATGAAAAACTTGCGCACTTCTTTGCGCACTTGGACTTCGAAACACACAAACCGAAGATGGTTCATTTCTGGTCTTTTGTTCTGCTAGATGAACCGGGCTATACCACGAACGTCTTCGATAAACATGCGAATTTGCACGCGAACTCTTCCGATTTCAACGAGTGGGTATCTCTTTTTCACGCCACCGTGAATGAATTGTTCGAAGGTGAAAAAGCCGACGCAGCAAAGTTTCGCGCAACCACATTAGGCTATACCTTTGGGTCTAAAATAGACGCACTGAACAATCAATCATGAAGAGCTTATTTGTTTCATTCTTCATTTTCTTATCACTGACATTAAATGCCCAATTGCTTTTTGAAGGCGGCGCTTTTTTTCAGGACACCCCAGACATCTCAGCAGCCGTTGACTCGTTCAACGATCGACATGCGTTCAATTTAATCTCACTTGAACATCCTGTTCGCGGATATAGCGGATCTATCGGATACAACATTCCATTAAACAAAAACCGTTCGCTGTATCTGGCTCCTCACGCCACATACCGAACGCGCACTTCCAAATTATTTGCGGAAGATACCGTTCGCCTCGATCTTCAAGAAGTGCAAATTGGACTTCAATTTATTACTGGACCAAAGGCCTGGTTCAGTCCAGTTGCTGCAGGCCCATTAGGCACTCGCTTTTTTATTAGTTTGGAAGGTGGTGTAAATGCGAGCCGAATGTCGGTTCAACTGACCGACAGCGCAACGCTTACACAAAAGAATATTCAGAGTATTGCGCCTTATGTGCAAGCAGGGATTGGATATCGTGCTTTAGTGTTTGGAAAGCACTTGGTTGTTACTCCGCGTGCATCCTTTACTGGTTATTACACGCAGCGCTTTCGGTATGCCGCTAAAATATTAAATAACGACGAGGTGTATTTAAAATTCCCTAAGTCCCCGTTAACGCAGGCGTATTATGTCGGGATAGAATTCGCCTGGATTTTCAACAAGAAAAAATAAAGACAAAACAAAAATCTGTTTCTTTGCGTTACTCTAATATGGCAATGAAAAAACTCGCAACTCTTTTTTTCTCATTTTTACTAATGAGTTTAAATAGCAATGGCCAAAGTTGCGCTGAATTAGAGCAAAGACTTCTTCCACTATACACTTCCTTGGCACAGGGAGATGAAGCGAATGCCATAGCACAATCTAAAAATATTATCGACGAATTAGAATTAGCTTCCGATTACACAGATATTTTTTCTTA
>JBIKVX010000246.1:0-3164 GCA_044356625.1 Flavobacteriales bacterium
ATTTGCAGATCCGTTTATTCTAGACTACTTCACACAAACTGGAGGGGCATGGATTGATGGAACAACGTACAGATTCACTTACACCTTAACTACGTTAGACGCTCCGTTCACAAGCATGAACTTAACTGTATCGCTTGCCAATGGAATTGATTTAGTTGGAAATCCATTCATCAACTCCGACTTTGTTGATGTCATTAGTATTGATATTGTCGGAAGTGTTAGCGAGTCTGCATTGAATGCCATTCACGTCTTCCCGAATCCATCTTCTGATGTGGTTATTGTGGAAGGAATTCATTCCATGTTGAATCTAACCGTTCGCGACGAAGTGGGAAGAATTATTCACGCAGGGAAATCCGCGAGCCGCATTGAATTGAATGTTTCAAACTGGGCAAGCGGAATTTACTTGATGGAATTCAATGACGGGAAGGGGTTGAAGCAAGTGAGATTTATCAAAAGATAAATACGCACTTCGTGCGATGACACGACACGTTGTGATGACACTACGTGATGACACGACACAGTCATGATGACATCGCAAAGCGATGATGACGATTTTCAATCGATGACGAACTTTGTTCGATGACGCTCCGCGAGGCGGTCATCACGTAGTGTCATCCTTCGAAGAAGGTCATCCGGAACGGTCATCACTTAGTGTCATCACGACTTTGTCGTGTGATTAAGGCTTCCGCCTCCATCTTTTCAAACGCAGAAATCACTCGCTTCACAAGAGGATGACGAATAACGTCGCTTCCAGTCAGTTCAATGATACCAATGCCTTCAACACCACGAAGCAATTCGACGCTGCGCATGAGTCCGCTTGGTTGATTGCGCGGTAAGTCAATTTGAGTGGAGTCACCAGTGATGACGAATTTCGCTTGAGCACCCATACGCGTAAGGAACATTTTCATTTGCGTAACGGTCGCGTTTTGTGCTTCATCGAGAATTACAAATGCTTTGTCAAGCGTGCGTCCGCGCATGAACGCAAGAGGTGCAATTTCAATTACACCCTTTTCCATATACTCAGCCAACTTATCGTAAGGAATCATATCCATAAGCGCGTCGTACAACGGCTGCAAATACGGATCGAGTTTCTCTTTCAAATCACCGGGAAGGAATCCAAGGTTTTCGCCAGCTTCAACTGCAGGACGAGTGAGTACTATTCGTCGAACCTCTTTGTCTTTCAAAGCTTTCACAGCAAGTGCTACTGCGGTATACGTTTTTCCACTTCCAGCAGGACCAATGGCGAAGACCATATCGTTCTTCGACATTAATTCGACCATAATTTTTTGATTGGGAGTTCTAGCTGTGATTTTATTTCCCCCAGGACCAAAAACCAATACATCTCCATTCGCTTTTTGAATATCGGGAGCATCGGTTTCCCCCAACGCAATGCGCTCCAATTGCTGAAGCGTTATGCTGTGGTACTTATCTATGTGCCAAAAAATAAGCGATAAGAAATCATCCAAACGCTGAAGCTCGTCGTCGCTTCCAACAGCCTTCAGCATATTGCCGCGGGACATGATTTTCAACTTAGGAAATTTCGATTGTACGAACTTGAATTTCACATTGTTCGGACCGAAGAATTCAATAGGATCTATTGAAGGAAGGAAGAGCTCTTTTTCTGCCAATTTTTTGCACAATTAATTGTGTCGAAAATAATGGAAATTACTGTTGAACACCTTTAATTTTCAATGAAATTTGCTATTACTCTATATTATCCATGTCAATCGTTGCGCTTATATCAGATCTCGGAACCAAAGATCATTATGTTTCTTTGGTGAAAGCGGCGTTGCTGAATAACAATCCGACGATTATTCCTGTAGACATTTCGCATGAAGTAGGTACTGGTGAAATAGGAGAAGCAGCCTTTCTTTTTAGAAGTGTTTGGAGCAGTTTTCCATTTGGCACTGTGTTCATGAATGGGGTAAGCAGCTACAAACAGCATGCACGGGAACACGTAATAATTGAATACCAGGACCGCTTCTTAATTACAGCAGACAATGGCGTTTTCTCGCTTATGTTTCCGGAACTACAATCCGAAGATGTAGAAATTTATTTATTGAACTTGGAAGGTCCGGATGATAAGCGTTTTCCAATGTCGGGAGTTTTTGCTACTGCTGCCGCAAGGATTACGCAAGGTGATTTTCCTGATCAGTGGTGCGAAAGTTTGGCAGATATATACAGAGTCAAAGGTCTGGAACCCTACATGAATGGACAAGACCTCATTACTCAAGTCATCTACATTGATCATTTTGGAAATCTGTATTTCAATTTAACGAAGAAATTATTTGAGGAAATAGGAAAAGGGAGAAGCTTTGCAATTCCAGTGCGATCGCAGACTACCATAAATAAATTTCACGAGCGCTTCGTGGATGTTGAAGTAGGAAACGAAGTGGCATTTTGGGGGCAAAACGATTACTTGGTTATTTCTATGAATCGCGAAGGGGGAGGAGATAGAGCAGGGACTTTCAATCGATTGATGAATTTGGATTTAGGCGACTCATTAACAATATCTTTTCATGGTGACGCGAATCGTTAAAATGTCTTTCGATAAAACCAATGCAGCGCAGTTCCTTGAGATTTTCAATGAACATCGCGAGCAAATTCGCGCGGCGGAAGGCTGCACGTATTTGGAACTTTGGCAAACGGAAGAAGAAAATTCAATGCTTTTTTTTACCCACAGCAAATGGGAAAGCGAGGACTTCCTAAACAACTACAGACACAGCGATATTTTCAAAATCGTTTGGCCCAAAACAAAAGCCTTGTTCAATGCATCGCCACAAGCCTGGACCGTAAATAGTCTTGTAATACTCGCGTAGATGGAAGAGTTAATTTCTCCTAAAGAAGCGTTTCGAATCGTTAAGAATCAATTTCCGAATCTTCAGGATGAAAGTGTTTCGTTTGCCTCTTCTTCCGGAAGAGAATTAGCAGAGAACATTTATTCAGATCGCGATCAGCCGCCTTTCCATCGCGTGATGATGGATGGCTATGCCTTTCAAATTGCTGCTTGGGAAAAAGGAATACGAGAATTTTATGTTGAAGGAATTCAAGCTGCGGGAGAAGCTCCGTTGACATTAAAAGATGAGAACGGCTGCATTGAAATCATGACAGGTGCAGTATTACCGAACGATTGTTCGGTTGTGATTCAATATGAAAAATCAATT
>JBIKVX010000247.1:0-3159 GCA_044356625.1 Flavobacteriales bacterium
GATGCCAAGAGCAGAAAAGACATACCACGCAGACATCTGACCTGCATCGTCATTTCCACATAAACCATTCGTTTCGTTGGTGTAGAATTTATTCGCAATGGCATGAACGCGTTCCTGCGTTTTCCAAGGCGAAGAAGTGTAGTTGTACAAATATGGAACGTGATGACTCGGTTCGTTTCCATGCACATAATTCCCCATAATTCCATCGCGCGTGATGTCTTCGTTCTTTTCAATGTATTTGTCTTCCAAATGCATGGTGAACAACGAATCGAGGTGTTCTTCAAATCGTTTCTTTCCACCCATGAGTTCTATCATGGTTGGAATGGCATGCGGAATGTACAAGCTGAAATTCCATGAATTCCCTTCAATAAAGCCTTGCCCGTGCGTGTCAAGCGGATCGAATGGGATTTTCCATTCGCCATTGCTTAGCTTCGGTTGTGTGAACCCTGTTTGTGAATTGAAAACGTTTCGATACGACTCAGATCGCATAAAGTATTTGGCGTAACCTATTGTTACTTCCGATTTATTCGTGAGTGAAGAGAGTTGCGCTATGCACCAATCGTCGTAGGCATATTCCAAAGTCTTGCTTACCGAAACTCCTGATTTGTCTTCAGGTACATAGCCAATTTCTTTGTATTCTTTCAGCCCTTCAAAGTAATCGACATTCGCTGTTTGGTCGCAGGCTTTGTATGCTTCTTTCAAATTGAAATTTCCAACTTGTTTCACTGCTGCATCTGCAATAACAGAGACAGCGTGGTAGCCAGTCATGCACCAGTTTTCGTTGGCATAATGACTCCATATCGGCAGCATGTGATGCACGCTTTGCTGCTGATGCGCAAGCATGGAATGAATCATATCGTTGTTACGCGTAGGTTGAATGAGGTTGAACAACGGATGTAAGGCGCGATAGGTGTCCCATAACGAAAAGACGGTGTAGTTTTCAAATCCTTCTGAGTTGTGAATGTTCTGATCTAAGCCTTTGTAATTTCCATCGACATCTTCGTAGAGAACAGGCGAGAGGCATGTGTGATAAAGCGCGGTGTAGAAAATAGTTTCTTTGTTTTTATCTGGAATTTGAACCGTGATTTTTTGAAGTTCTTTTTCCCATTTGGCTTGGGTTTCTTTTTTGGTTTGTTCGAAATTCCAATGCGGAATTTCTGCTCGAAGATTTTTCAAAGCGCCTTCTGTGCTGGTGTTTGAAAGGGCCCATTTAATTTGAAGCGGACTATCGGTTTGTTCGAATTCCAAAAACATGCGAATTTCTTTTCCAGCAGCTTCAGGGAAGTTTTTTGATTGATTGAACTTGCGGTAGAAGCCTTTGTAGTCTTGCTCGCTTAGATTGAGTGTTGCGTATTCTTTAATTGGATTTGAAAAAGCAGCAGCGAAATGAACCGTTCTTGTTTTTGCCCAACCGCTGGTAACGCGATAGCCCGTAATGAGCGAATCGTTTTCCACACGGATGAAGGTCCACACATTTTTTCCGTCGTAATTGTAAATGTTATATGTGAAGTCGAGAACCACTTCTGGTGTTTCATTTTTCGGGAAAGTGTATTGGTGAAAACCAACACGATCTGAAGCGGTTAGTTCTGCGAGAATGTTATGGTCATCGAGCATCACACTGTAAAAACCGGGAGATGCTTTTTCGTTTTTATGTTGAAAGGAAGATTGAAAGTTTTCTGCTTTTAAATCGACTTGTCCTGTAGTTGGAATGACCAAGAAATCTCCCAAATCGGAATGTCCCGTTCCTGAAAAATGCGTGTGTGCAAATCCTTGAATGACGGAATCTTCGTATTGATATCCGACGCAGTAGTTATAGACTTCGCTGTTGTATTCTCCTTTCTCGTTGAAGTAATTTGCGCGTTTTGTTTCAGGTGATAGCTGCACCATTCCGAAAGGCGCAGTGGCACCGGGATAGGTATGACCCATTCTGTTTGTGCCGATGAATACATTGACCTTTTCAATTAGTTGTGCAGAGCAAAATTGAAACGAAGTAAGCAGTGAAAAGAAAATAACTAAGCGTGTTTTTTTCATTCTATTTCAATAAATAAGAATGTCCAACATTTTTGAAAAAGAACGTCCACTTGTCTGTTTGTTCAGCAATGATTTGCTCTGTGCTTTTTCCAGCACCGTGTCCAGCGCTTGTTTCAATGCGAATAAGCGCAGGTCTTTCGTAAGTTGTGCATTCTTGAAGCATTGCAGCGAATTTGAAGCTGTGGGCGGGAACTACACGGTCATCGTGATCAGCGGTCATGACCATTGTTGCAGGATAGTTCGTGTTAGGCTTCAAGTTGTGGTATGGAGAATAACCTATCAGATAGTTGAACATTTGCTCAGTCTCATCTGCGTTTCCGTATTCTGGAATCCATCCTTTACCCACTGTGAAATGGTGGTAGCGGAGCATATCTAATACGCCAACAGCGGGAAAGGCTACTGCGAATTTTTCAGGATGTTGAGTCATGCAGGCACCGACAAGAAGTCCTCCATTTGATCCGCCTTCAATTCCTAATTTGTTTGTTGAAGTATATTTGTTTTCAATTAAGTAATCGGCACAAGCCAAGAAGTCGTCGAACACATTTTGCTTGTTGTACAGCATTCCGCCTTTGTGCCAGTTCTCTCCAAACTCGCCGCCTCCGCGCAGATTCGCCATAGCGAATACTCCTCCTTGTTCAAGCAGTATTAATCGTGAAGAAGAGAATGAAGGTGTGAGTGAAATGTTGAATCCGCCGTATCCGTATAGCAATGTTGGATTGGTTCCGTCTAACACAAGTCCTTTTTTGTGAACCAGGAAGAGAGGGACTTGTGTTCCGTCTTTCGACGTGACTAAAACTTGTTTGCTTTCATAGTCGTTCATGTTGAAATCGACCGTAGGTCTGTGATATTCACCGTAGGTTAAATCTTCTACGTTGAATGAATAGATGACGCCAGGGTAGGTGAATGATGTGAACGTGAAGTAACACGATTTATCTTGACGCTTGCCTGAGAATCCGCTAGCGGTGCCGGTTCCATCGGGAAGTGTTATTTTCTTGATGTTCTTTCCTTCATAGTCGCACGCTTCAATTTCGGTGTTAGCCATGTTGAGGTAATGAAGGAATAATTTTCCACCGCAGGTGGAAACACCTTCCAACAAGCGCTTGTTTTCTGGAATAATAGTTTTCCAAT
>JBIKVX010000248.1:0-3158 GCA_044356625.1 Flavobacteriales bacterium
ACCTACGTAACTGTCGGAACCCCTCTTTTGGTAGGGACTGTAGGCGTTTTGAAAAAAGACGAATTCGTGAAGCGTCAGTTTGTAGGCATGGCCGGGGGATTGGCTTTGAACGGATTTGTTACAATCGCAATGAAATATGGAATAGCGCGACCTCGTCCATTTGCAGCACATGGCGATTTAATCTGCAAGAAGACGCATGCTGGAAGTTTGTCGTTTCCATCTGGACATACCAGTTCAGCATTTCAATGGGCTGCGAATTGTGTGTTGGCTAAACCGAAGTGGTATGTTGCTGTTCCAGCGTATATGTATGCATGCGGCATTGGATACTCGCGCATGCATTTAGGCGCGCATTATCCGACTGATGTAATGGGCGGAGCGGTTGTTGGGACTGCGAGTGCATTTGCTTCCTACTATATAAACAATTGGTTTTGGAAGAAAGTCGACTCAAGAAAAAAGTTGAGTTACCCGTAAGTTACATTTTCATTTTAAGTCATAAAAAAAGCCGCGAGTTGCGGCTTTTTTCGTTGAGATAATTTCTGTTATTGTTTGAATCCAGAGACAATACTGATACATCCAATATGTTGAACCACCGCGTCTTTTTGCTCAGGAACTTTAATCTTAATTACAAGTTGCTGCGTGTTTTTCATTTTGAATTCAAAGGCTTCTTTGTCTTTTGCACCTTTGTTGGTGTAAATCTGCTTGCCATTGATATCGCTAATAGTAAACTCGACATCACCTAGAATAGGGTGAGCTACAACGAGTAAGCGATAATCGCGACCTCCAAAGAAAGTTACCATTATTTCTGCGTCTTCGCCAGGCGCCATTTGCGCCGAGTTGTAGCTGTCGTTTTGAACGTACCCATTCAATTTTGGAAGAACTTTATTTTTCGTAAAAGGTCGACATTGGGAAGAAGCGAATGAAGGAATAAAGACCAATAAGAACAGGAGAATTTTGTATGCTTTCATGATATCTGCTGAATTTTTTATTGAATGTATTTGTTACGAATGACAACAACTTCTGCCGCTATTTTAGCGAGGGTTGCATCGCTCATGGTTACAGTTTCGGTACTGCCAATTGTGGTTACACCTGCCCCGTCTGTTTCAACTGAAGTTTCGCCTTTTGCAACTATTACGTCTTTGTATATTACTTGAAGTCTCGTTAGGTCTTCTTTCATCCCATTGATTCGATTACTCGTTGCGAAAAGATTCAAGTAGCTTAACAATTGATCTAACGAATACGTTTGCTCGGCAACTCTCTGTTTCATAGTATTCTCTCCATTTTTTCCGGCGTATTGGGTAGACAAATAAAGTGATTCAACCCATGCTCCAGAAACGATTAGCGCGCTCACGTCTGTGCGCTTCCCTTCTTTTAGATATGCGTTCACATTTTGATATGAAAGTGTTACGTAGCTTAAAAGTGAGTCTTTGTTGTTTTGATTTTTTTGAACGCGCTCCATGAATTTTTCGTCGATAGCACCGTCGATTCCTAGCGCACTTGATAATGTTTTCGTCGCGGCTAAGTAATTTACAGATTCTTGCTTTTGTTCGAAAACAGTGCTGTAACTTAAGTCTGCCGCGTAGATGCCCAGGTTAATTGCGCGATTTTCCTCATCGACATATTTCGCAACTTTATCTACCGAGTTCAACATGGCTTTATCGAAGTTGAATCCAGCGTCTTTAATCATATCGGCCATTTCAATAGGAGCGGGAATGCTGAAGAAGATTTGCTTCAGCGCTTGCTCGCGGTCTTTGAAGAATTCGTCTTTGTTGGTGATTTCGCTCGCTCCAGATTCAAGAGGAGCTTTGTTTGCAGCGGGGGGAGTGTTTCCGCCGCAAGCAACAAGTGCTAGGCTTCCAATACACACGCTTGCAACAGCGGTGAGGGAGAGGTGTTTTTTAATCATTTGAACTGATTGAATAGTTGGAGGTCTTTTCTACGGGTTATTGCGAATAAAGTTACAAGTTAACACAAATAAAATGATTTTAATGAGCCTCGAGCCAGTTATTTCCCGATTGAATTTCTACTTCAAGAGGTACAACGAGCTTCACCGCATTTTCCATTTCATGTTTCACCAATTTGAACACTTTTTCAATTTCTTCTTTGGGCGTATCGAAGAGCAATTCATCGTGCACCTGAAGAACCATTTTTGTTTTCAAATTTGCAAGTTTCAATGCAGTTTGAATTTTCACCATGGCCACTTTAATTACATCGGCTGCCGATCCTTGAATGGGAGCATTCACAGCATTGCGTTCTGCAAAGCTTCTCGAAATGGCATTCGAAGCATTAATGTCTGGAAGGAAACGTCTGCGTCCGAGGACGGTTTCAACGAAGCCCTTTGCGCGACAATCTTCCACTGCCTTATGTTGGTAGGTCTTCAGTGCAGCGAATTGCGTGTAATACGCTTCAATGATGTTTTTCGCTTCTGTTCTTGAAATGCCCAACTGCTGTGCCAATCCGAATGGGCCTTGTCCATATATAATTCCGAAGTTGACAGCCTTCGCTTTACTTCGCATGTCCTTCGTTACTTCTTCCAATGGCACATTGAAAACTTTCGAAGCGGTGGCTTTGTGAATGTCTTCTCCTTGTTGAAAGGCTTCGATCATGTTTTTATCTCCGCTTAAAGCGGCGATAATGCGCAATTCAACTTGAGAGTAATCGGCGCTTACCAAGACATGATTCTCATCTCGGGCAACGAATGCTTTTCGAATTTCTTTGCCGCGTGAAGTGCGAATAGGAATGTTTTGCAAATTCGGCTGGTTGCTACTCAATCGACCAGTTGCGGCAACCGCTTGCATAAAGTTGGTGTGAACACGTCCGGTAATTGAATTAATCATGTTCGGAAGCGTGTCGATATAGGTGCTCTTTAATTTTCGTAGTTCACGGTAATCGAGAATGAGCGGAACAATTTCATGGTTGTGCAAATAGCGTTGAAGAACATCTTCACCGGTACTGTATTGGCCGGTCTTCGTCTTCTTCATCTCGGTAGTTATTTTCAATTTTTCGAAAAGAATAACTCCCAGTTGTTTCGGAGAATCTAGATTGAATTTTTCTCCTGCGAGTTCCGTAATTTTTTCTTCAATAATGTCGAGTTCCTTACCAAGTTCAACACTGTAGGCATTCAAGAAATCTTTGTCAACGCGGATGCCTTCCCATTCCAT
>JBIKVX010000249.1:0-3144 GCA_044356625.1 Flavobacteriales bacterium
ATGTGGAATCGCTTATGCTCGATTGCGAAACCATTTCAAACGTGCTCATGGAACACGAATGCGGTGAAATACTATTTGCTGAAGATCACAATCAGAAAGAGGCGCTTTGGAAAGTTCGAAGAAAAGTAGGCGAAGCAGTGAAGTCACATTCCATATACAAGGAAGAAGACACCGTTGTTCCGCGTTATGAACTTCCTAAATTACTTCGTGAAGTGAAGGCCATTGGAAAGCGATACGGTTTTCGTTCGGTCTGCTACGGACATGCAGGTGATGGTAACCTTCACATTAACATCTTGAAAGATGAAATGTCAGATGAACAATGGGACAATACGCTTCCCATAGCCATTCGTGAAATATTCGAATTAACTGTTTCCCTAGGCGGAACCCTTAGCGGCGAGCACGGAATAGGATGGGTCCAGAAAAACTACATGGACATTGCCTTCAACGAAGTTCAATTGAACCTGATGAAGAAAATAAAAGAAGCTTTTGATCCGAATGGAATACTCAATCCAGGAAAAATTTTCCCAGATTGAATTTCATTATTTAATCAATAAACGCTTCGTAATTCTTCCAACTTGAATGGTATAAATTCCAGAAGAAAGTTCATCAACTGAAAGGGTGTGAACCCCAGGCTGATTGAAGGTTGAGCTCATTACCATTTGTCCAGTTGAATTGTAAATGATCACATTCGATTTACCCGATTGGAAGTTCTGAATGAATACTTCATTTTCTGCGGGGTTTGGATAAACGATAAACTCACGTTCAGCAATTTCATTCACACCAGCTGCAATCCATTGAAAATCTTCAGAAGTTGAATAAGCAGAAGAACCGCAACCATTTATGGCAGTAACTCTCCACGAATAGGTTTTTCCTTCCATAAATGAAAAGTTAGCCGGTAACACAACGAAGTTAGAAGTAACAGTAGAACTGTAAACTACTGATCCGAACGTATTGTCGTTTTCAGCAAGTTCGAAAAAATAGGAAGTGGCTCCTGGCATTGCAGTCCAATTAAACTGGTAGTCTAACGCGTTGTATTGAATGGTTGCAGGCAAAGACATTAGAGTTGGAGCAGCCGGCGGAGTACCAATGGTTATTGTAAAAAACAAATCATAAGACTCTCCAAATGTAGTAAGCAATTGTAGCGTGCAACTGTAGTTCCCGGCGGGAACAGTTCCCAAATCAGAAATCACAATATTGTAGTTCCCAGTGGCGCCAATGTTCACTCCGCTGAAAACCGGAAATCCCGGTATACCCGTTATGTTAGCAGTTAATGGAAATTGTAAGTCAGCATTTATTTTAAGTTGAAGGGTATCGGCCGATTGTCCGCATGCATTCAAATTATTGTTTTGCAAATAGAGTAGAGTAGGACGAAGAACGAAAAACCCATCGTACATGCTTGTTGCTAAATTTACACCACTCGGCAGGAACGGATAATTGCTCCATGTTCCACTGAATTGAGGATTATCGTTCGCTGGAAATAAATCGAAATACCCAACTTCATTCAATACCCCTGTGCTTACTCGCGATGCGTCTAAAATACGAACACCGCTTCTATAATTACTTTCATAAACGAATTGGTCCTTTACATACAAGTTGTGATCAATAGAAGCAATGGTACTTAAATAATAATTCATGTATCCAATATTGTCTAAATCAGAAAAATCAAAAATATGTGTACGAGTTGTTGTTCCCAAATTCTGCTCATCCAACTCATCGTCAACTAAATAGTGAGCCATGTCCTTTGTGAACCAACCTTGGTGAGTATAACCCGTTTCAGGGTAGCTGTAATTATCTAAAAAGAGAATGTCTGTTGGATCAGTCACATTCAAAGTAACGACTCCCCAACCACTATTGCCATTGCAGGCTACAACAATTACATCGCCCTGGTGATTGACATCTGGACCGTTGTAGGTAAGAATATTGCCATCGTGAGTATATCCAGCATCTGCATATCCACCAACGAGAATGGGTTGAAGTGGATTTGAAATATCAACCAAATGTGGACCTCCATTAAAGGTGCTTGAACCCATTGCCATTAAAATTTTGCTAACGGGATCAATTGCTATGGTATGTGAATGGCCAAAACCACCATAATAAGCCGATTCGATAAATGAAGTTGGTGTGGTGACATTGTCCAATTGCAACATATCAAAGACTTGAAGGCCGTGCCCACTGGCTTCACTGCCAACAAAACAATAATTGTCCAATGTTTCGACATCTCTCCATAAACTACTACTTGTATGTGAGGGAAGCATTCCTAAATAAACCGGAGCTTCAGGTGTTGAAATATCAACGAAAGCCAATCCATTTGAAACTGCAACTAGCGCATATTCTTTTCCTGTAACTGGGCTTACCCATCCCCAAATGTCACTCGTATTGTCATTATTCGGATTAGCCCCAATTTCAGACAATGTCATGTGCGATAATAAATCTACATTCTCGCAAGGATAAATTCCGGCCATTCCACCAGCGCACGGTTGAGCCATTGCTGTAACTGAGGATATTAAAAATACTGAAAGGAATAAGTTCTTCATAGACAAATTTTGTAGTTCGCAATATAAAAACAAAAAGCCCGGCCTTGGCCGAGCTTTTCAATATAATTATCTTTGAAGCGGATTCTTAATTCGCTTTTGCGTGCTTTACGCTGTAATAAGTCACGTAGAAATATCCAATGGTTAACATCAAATGGAAAGGCATTAATCCGAAGTCGGTTAATTTGAGTGCTCCACTTTTCTCAGAGTAACTAAGAATAAACGGCCAAACCAATCCACTCGCGAAATACAATAACAAAATAAATTCTAAAATAGTCAAAGGTGAAATTTTAGGTGCACGGTATTTCTTGTCGGTCCATGTTCCTTTTTTACCAGTGCTAATTGCAAATTTAGGCGTGCGAACGAAGGCTGATTTTTTTCCTGTTAATCCCTCTATTACGGCGACAGCGTTGTGTAATGACAATCCCATGGATACGGCGAGGAACAATGGGAAGTCAATAACAAATCTTCCGAGCTTTTGGAAGAATGGCATGGGTGGGCGTGAAACCCAATAGAAAAAGCCCAGTATGAAGAAGCTTACCAAGAAAGCAGAAGCGACTCCAAAATAAAAGGAGTAATCGTTTAGTACCCCATGACTTCCATCGAAATAATG
>JBIKVX010000227.1:0-3601 GCA_044356625.1 Flavobacteriales bacterium
CGGCATTTTCTTTTCCCAACACAGGCAATTATACCATTCAATTGATTGCGTCCTCGCCTTTCAATTGTCCGGACACCACAACGACTTCCATCGAAATTCAAGGCGATTTAAACCCTTCCTTCCCTTCACAAAATGTGCAATGTCTTTCCTCCAATAGCTTTGACTTTCAGGCACTCGGAGCCAACACCAACTTCGCGACATACGTGTGGGATTTTGGAAGTTCGGAAATTCCAAATTCTACATTGGCGAATCCGCAGAATATTCATTACACACAGGAAGGCACTTATACTGTAACGCTTACAATTACGGACACCGGATGCACGGAATCCTACATCGACGATGTTTGGGTTCCCGTTGATCCATCATTAGCTCCATCTATTTTTCCAGCCGCTGGATGCCCTCCTGTTTTCGGAACATTCAATGCTGTAGCGAATAGCAACACACAATTGTTTTACGAATGGGACTTCGGTGATGGAACGGGCAGCTTTCAACCCGATAATTTACACATCTACAACACACCCGGAACTTATGATGTATCGCTCATGGTCTATACTGTTTCTGGATGTATTGACACGCTTTATCAGAGTGTGAATAATGTCATAACAGTTTATCCCGTGCCCACCGCTGCTTTTTCCATTACTCCGCAAACGGTTGATATCTTAAGTCCGAACACAACCATAACAGATTTATCTACCGGTGGAATTAACTGCGTGTATTCCATGTCAGACGGCGGAAGCAGCAATGACTGCAATTTCCCCTACGAGTGGACTGAAGCCGGAATTCAGACCATTACACAAACCGTAACAAATGAATACGGATGTATTGATCAAGTAACCGGAGAAGTGATTGTGAGCGGATTTTTGTTCTACGCACCGAATAGTTTTTCTCCGAACGACGACGGAATAAATGACGAGTGGATTCCAGAGTCTACCGGAACAACGAGTTATGAATTGGAAATTTATGACCGTTGGGGACAAATCATCTTCCAAACCAACAATCCGAATGAAGCCTGGACAGGCAATGTCTTAAAGGGTGAATACTTCGCAGCGAACGGAGTGTATAATTATCAAATCCGAATGAAGGATTTGATTGAATTGCCGCATGAATTTTCAGGACATATTGTTTTATTCCGATAGGGGCGATTTATTCATGAAAAAATATCGGGGCGAAAAATCTTTCGCCCCGATGGGATTATTTGCCGCCCCGAAGGGATAATTTAAAAGACGAAATTGAACGAGACGTTGAATGCAAGTCCGCGCATTTGGCGTGTGTTCTTGAAGGGAACCATGTAGTTCACCTTCGTATCAATTAAAACGTATTTATTCTTGAAAATTTCCAACCCAATGGCGGGTGCTAAATAGGCAAAAGTTTCTTTGCGTTTATCGTTTGAGGCAAGCATTCCGCCGAATGTATATCCGCTATAGAGATTGAAGAATTTCTTAGAGCCTCTTCCTAGATGACGTGAATAAAAATCCTGACCGAATCCGAAAATGAACATTTCAGAATAGTGCATTGTATCTGTATCTAATTTATCAGTGGTTTTATATGCTCCTAACGTCGCGAAGGATTTTCCTTTCGTGAAGACGTATTTCAAAAACACACCCTGATAATACGGACTGCTGAGGGTATCTTGAGGTTCTTCGATTTGCAAATAAGAATATTCAACACCCGGCATATTTATCCATTGAACAGAGCTGGTCTGAGGAGTGTAAGTCTCGTCTTCAATTTCTAAATCAACCACGTAATAATATTCAGTGCTCGTGAGATTGTTTAAATCGGTTTGCGCACTACGTATGCTCGTCTCCCAACTCTTCAATTCTCTCCACATGTTCTTGTATTGCTCGGTCTGCGGATCCATCTTTTCCATCAATGAGTTTTGAAGTCCAATTTGATCTTGGTAGTACTTGACATTCCCTTTCAACTCTTCCACACGCGATGTGTTGTCCGTTGTATTCAGATTGTTTTCCGTGAACAAACCCATATCCTTCACCACCTCTTTGTATGCCGCGTAAAGCTTCGGTTCAATGCTGAAATTCACTGTGTACTTTAATGGAGATTCATTCTGACGAGAGACCATAATGTTGTTGGAAGTAATGAACGTATTCATTTTCTGAACTGAAATCCAATAGTCAGTTGTTTGGATGCGTTGCTCCACCGTAGTTACTCTGTAACGCACTTGCGCATTCAACACAACACAATTTACAACCGCAAACAAAAGGAAAAGTATCTTTTTCATTTCAACATATTTCCACAAATATAAGTGCGACAGAACTTTAAGATTAACTTTGCACCCTCATTTGTAGATTACCATGTTTGAAAATTTATCAGATAAGTTAGAGAGAGCGCTGAAAGTCTTAAAAGGACACGGCCAAATTACAGAAGTAAACGTTTCTGAAACGTTGAAGGAAGTTCGTCGTGCTTTATTAGACTCTGACGTTAGTTACAAGACTGCGAAAGAATTCGCCGATCGAGTAAAAGAAAAGGCTCTTGGACAAAAAGTTCTAACTGCGATTAGCCCGGGACAATTGTTGGTGAAGATTACCCAAGACGAGTTGAAAGACTTAATGGGCGGCGAACACAGCGAGCTGAACTTCCAAGGAAATCCGGGTGTAATCTTAATGAGTGGTTTGCAAGGTTCAGGTAAAACTACATTTTCCGGAAAGCTTGCGAATTACTTAAAAACAAAGAAAGGAAAGAATCCTCTTTTGGTAGCGTGTGATATTTATCGTCCTGCTGCGATTAACCAATTGCATATCGTTGGAGATAGCATTGGCGTAAAAGTTTATAGCGAACCCGAAAACAAAGACGCTGTGTCAATCGCGAAAAACGCTTTGGCGTTTGCGAAGCAAAACGGACACAACGTAGTTATTGTCGATACTGCCGGACGCCTTGCCGTTGACGAGCAGATGATGACCGAAATTGCTGCGGTGAAGGAAGCCCTTCAACCGACAGAGACGTTGTTCGTGGTAGATGCCATGACCGGTCAAGATGCTGTGAATACCGCGAAAGCGTTTCATGATAAATTGAATTTCGACGGTGTCATTCTTACCAAATTAGACGGTGACACCCGCGGTGGAGCTGCGCTGAGCATTAAGAGTGAAGTTAACAAGCCCATTAAGTTTGTTGGTACCGGAGAGAAGATGGACGCGATTGACGTTTTCTATCCCGAGCGCATGGCCAGCCGTATTCTTGGAATGGGTGACGTTGTTTCTTTGGTTGAAAAGGCACAAGAGCAATTCGATGAAGAGCAGGCGAAGCGTTTGGAAAAGCGCATTAAGAAAGACCAATTCGATTTCAACGACTTCTTGGATCAAATAGGACAGATTAAGAAAATGGGAAGCATGAAGGACCTTATGGGTATGCTTCCTGGAATGGGTCAGTTGAAAAACGTAGATGTGAATGACGATGCCTTCAAATATGTTGAAGCCATTATTCACAGTATGACTCCAACCGAGCGCTCGAACCCTAGCCTGATTAACCCTTCACGTAAAGCCCGCATTGCAAAAGGATGTGGACGTCCGCTTGAAGATGTGAACAAGTTGATGAAGCAGTTCGATCAGACGCGTCAGATGATGAAGATGTTCACCAACAAGAACCAAAT
>JBIKVX010000089.1:0-7388 GCA_044356625.1 Flavobacteriales bacterium
GCTGCTATGATGAAGCAAGCGAATCAAATGAAAGGACTGAAAAGATAATGGAAGCGATTGCAGGAACTCAATTCACATTTCCGAACCAAACCAACTTTTACAAAGGCAAGGTTCGCGACGTGTACAGCATTGGTGATGAACTTTTGGTGATGATCGCTTCAGACCGAATCTCTGCTTTCGACGTGGTGTTGCCGCGCGCCATTCCCTTCAAAGGACAAGTGTTGAATCAGATTGCTGAACGCATGTTGAATGAAACCGAAGATATTGTTCCCAACTGGAAAATTTCTTCTCCAGATCCGAATGTTACCGTGGGAACACGCTGCGAACCATTCGCTGTGGAAATGGTTATTCGCGGATACTTAACCGGACATGCTTGGAGAACGTACAGCAGCGGGCTTCGCATATTGTGTGGTGTTGCGCTACCGGAAGGACTAAAAGAACACGATAAGCTTCCTTCACCCATCATTACTCCCTCGACCAAAGCTACTGAAGGTCACGACGAAGACATCAGTCGCGAAGAAATTATTGCTCAAGGAATAGTGTCTGCTGAAGACTACGCCATTCTTGAAAAATACACCCACGCTCTTTACGAGCGCGGAACTGAACTCGCTTTGAAGCGTGGTTTAATACTCGTTGACACGAAATACGAATTCGGAAAACACGGCGACGAAGTGGTGCTGATGGATGAAATTCATACCCCTGACTCTTCTCGTTATTTTTATGCTGAAGGATATGCCGAGCGTCAAGCTGCTGGAGAAAAACAACGCCAACTATCCAAAGAGTTTGTCCGCGAATGGCTCATCAGTGAAGGATTCATGGGCAAGGAAGGACAAGAAGTTCCTGCGATGTCAGACGCATGGCTCGAAGAAATAAGCAACCGTTACATTGAACTTTTCGAAAGGGTAACCGGAGAATCGTTCATAAAGCAAGATTATTCCAACGTGGAAAATCGCTTGGAAGGCAATATTATCAGGGCATTGCGCACCCTTCAGCCCTAATTTTTTTCAGTTCATATCTTAGTGAAATAGAAAAGTCGTTTTTTGGAGAAATACTTATCTTTGGAGCCGTATTTTCAAATGAAATCGATGGACGATAATTCTTATCTCGGCAATGCCGACGTGAACACGATTGAAGCGCTGTATAACCAATACCAGCAAGATCCCTCATCTCTAGATATTTCTTGGAGACGTTTTTTTGAAGGATTCGAATTTCAACATTCCCTATTCCCTGTGCTCTCTAGAGACACTGCATCTATTGGCGACGATGGCATGCACAAGGAATTCAAAGTCATTAATCTCATTAACGCATACCGCCAGCGCGGTCACCTCTTCACCCACACCAATCCGGTGCGTGAGCGAAGAAAATATACCCCGAACCTCGAAATTGAAAACTTCGGACTAACCAAAGCCGATCTTGAATCTGTCTTTCATGCTGGTGTTGAAGTGGGATTGGGCGATGTGAAATTAAAAGACATAATCGCACACTTGCAGTCTTGTTACTGCGAAAGCATTGGCGCCGAATACATGTACATCCGCGACCCAGAAAAAATTCAGTGGTTGCGTTCGCGCCTTGAAGCGGTTAAGAAAACGCCTTTCACTTCCGAAGAGAAAAAGCAAATCTTCGACATGGTGAACAAGGCAACAACCTTCGAGCAGTACATTCAAAGAAAATTCGTTGGACAAAAAAGATTTAGTGTTGAAGGATGTGAAGCTGTGGTTCCGGCCATGGACTATATGGTTAGAGACGGTGCCGATAAAGGCGTTGAAGAATTCGTAATTGGAATGGCTCACCGCGGTCGCTTGAATGTTTTGACTAACATTCTAGGCAAACCACAAGAAGAAATATTCGCTGAATTCGAAGGAGTAGCCTTCGACGACGAAGGCGTGTTCGATGGAGATGTAAAGTACCACTTCGGATACTCCATTGATCGCGTAACCCAAAATGGGAACAGCGTCCATCTGACCCTCTGCCCTAACCCTTCTCACTTGGAAGCGGTGAACCCGGTGGTAGCAGGATTAACCCGCGCGAAAATTGATCACTACTTAAACTCGGAAAACAAAATTGTTCCTGTGTTGATTCACGGAGACGCTGCAATAGCCGGACAAGGTATCGTTTATGAAGTGGTTCAAATGGCGCAATTAGACGGTTACCGCGTAGGTGGAACGGTTCACATTGTTACCAATAACCAAGTGGGTTTCACCACCAATTATTTAGACGGAAGATCTTCCACCTATTGTACCGACGTTGCGAAAACCACGCTGTGTCCTGTATTCCACGTGAATGCAGACGATGTTGAAGCGGTTATTCAAACCATGAAGATTGCCTTCGATTACCGCATGGCATTCAACATGGATGTATTTGTAGATCTTTTGGGATACCGCAAATACGGACACAATGAAGGCGACGAGCCGAAGTTCACGCAACCAAGTTTGTACAAAGCCATTGCATCTCATTTGAGCTTGCGCGATTTATACGCGAATAAATTAATGGGTGAAGGTGTCCTTACACAAGACGAAGTAAACGCCGCGAAGACCAACTTCGAAGCGCATTTAGATGAGCAGTACGACAATTCACGCGGAGTGAAGCAAGCCTACGTGAAGCACTTCTTGGAAGAGACTTGGAAAGACATCCGCGTTGCAACTGAAACCGATTTCGAGCAAAGCATTGAAACGGCTGTTGCAAAGAAGAAATTGTTAGAGTTAGGAATGAAGATTTCAACCCTTCCACAAGGAGAAAAATTCTTCCGTAAGATTGAAAAAGTATTTGAAGACCGCAGAACCATGCTCGACAGCAATGCCCTAGATTGGGCGCTTGGAGAGTTGTTGGCTTATGCTTCTTTGTTGGAAGAAGGACATCCAATTCGCATCTCTGGACAAGACGTTGAGCGCGGAACTTTCTCGCACAGACACGCTGTTGTTAAGACCGACGAAGATGAAGAGAAGCGCATTGTTCCATTGAATGAAATTAGTTCCGAGCAAGCGAAGCTTTCGATTTACAATAGTTTGTTGAGTGAATACGGCGTTCTTGGATTCGACTACGGATATGCCTTCGGAACACCGCAGGGATTAACCATTTGGGAAGCGCAGTTCGGTGACTTCAATAACGGAGCACAGATTATGTTCGACCAATTCATTGCAGCCGCTGAAGACAAGTGGCGCACAATGAATGGAATTACCATTCTTCTTCCTCACGGATTTGAAGGACAAGGCTCGGAGCACAGCTCTGGACGCATGGAGCGTTTCTTACAATTGGCTGCTGAGTTGAACATTCAAGTGGCGAACTGCACTGTTCCTTCGAACATGTTCCACCTACTTCGTAGACAAGTGAAGACGGAATACCGCAAGCCGTTGGTTGTGTTTACACCGAAGAAATTATTGCGTTATCCGAAAGCAACATCGAAGATTGAAGACTTTGCGAAAGGTGGATTCCGCGAAGTGATTGACGATAAAATTAAAGCGCGCAAGCAAACGAAAGTGGTTGCGTTATGCACGGGAAAAGTATATTACGAGTTGTTGGAAGAGAAAGAGAAGCGCGGTTTAACCGATGAAATTTCGTTGGTGCGTATTGAGCAGCTTTATCCACTTCCTGAAAAGCAAATCCTTGAATTACTTGGAAAATACGGCAAGAAAGCGAAGTTGGTATGGTGTCAGGAAGAGCCAGAAAACATGGGCGCTTGGAGTTACATGATGCGATCGTTGCGCGACTTAAACTTAGACGTTGTAAGTTTGCCTGCGTCGGCTTCTCCTGCAACCGGATCTCCGCGTGTGCATGAGATGCGAATGACTAAAATGATAAGCACCTTGTTTGATAAGATTTCTAAAGCCTAAAAAACAGAAGTATGTCAGTAATTGAAATTAAAGTTCCCTCTCCAGGTGAGAGTATTAGCGAAGTTCAGATTGCCAACTGGGTTGTAAAATCTGGCGACTTCGTTCAGAACGGACAAGTGATTGCGGAAATTGATTCCGACAAAGCTACTTTGGAGATGACTGCTGAAGCGTCTGGTGAAATTACCATTCTTGCTGAAGCGGGCGACACTGTAGCGGTTGGAGCAACGGCGGCAACAATAGACACTTCGAAGCAAGGCAATGCGCCTGCACCGGTTGCCGCGCCGAAAGTGGAAGCGGCTTCAGTTTCAGCGCCGACACCTGCGCCAGCACCGAGTTACGCAGCGGGACATGCTGCGGGACATGCTGCGCCAGCTGCCGCGAAGATGATGGCAGAGAACAATGTGACTGCTGCGCAAGTAAGCGGAACAGGTCCTGGCGGAAGAATATTGAAAAGCGATGTAGCCGCTGCCATGTCAGCAGGATTCGATACAAATGCTGTTCCTGCCAGAACAGGAGAAAGAACAGAGCGCCGCGAGAAGATGACCATGCTTCGCAAAAAAGTTGCCGAGCGTTTGGTTTCTGTGAAGAACAACACTGCTATGTTAACCACCTTCAACGAGGTGAACATGAAGCCTTCCATGGATCTTCGCGCGAAGTACAAAGAATTATTCAAAGAGAAACACGGTGTTGGATTAGGCTTCATGAGCTTATTCACCAAAGCCGTTTGCGAAGCGCTTCAGCAGTTCCCTGCTGTGAATGCACGCATTGACGGAACAGACATAGTGTATAACAGCTTCTGCGATGTTGGAATTGCAGTATCAACTCCGAAAGGATTGATGGTTCCAATTGTGAGAAATGCTGAAATGCTTTCACTTGCCGATATTGAAAAAGGCATTGGTGGACTTGCGAAGAAAGCTCGCGACGGAAAAATTACGGTTGACGATATGCAAGGCGGAACCTTCACTATCACGAACGGTGGGGTATTCGGATCTATGCTTTCAACACCAATCATTAACCCTCCGCAAAGCGCTATTCTAGGCATGCACAACATTGTTGAGCGTCCTATCGCCGAAAACGGACAAGTGGTTATTCGTCCAATTATGTACATCGCATTAAGCTACGACCACCGCATTATCGACGGAAGAGAAAGCGTAGGTTTCTTGGTGAAGGTGAAAGAAATGTTAGAGAATCCAGAACGCATGTTGTTTGGTGGAAAAACTGCCGAAGAGGTGCTCTTGGGATTGTAATTACTTAGAAAGATTTTAAATACTTATTGAAAGGAGGCAAGCCTCCTTTCTTTTTGTTTGAAACTTTGAATATTCGTGTGAAAAAACACTTCGAAAAACTATGTTAATCCGTTGTTCCTTCTAACTTTGCGACGCCCTAAAATGGGCTCCTGCAAGAAATGGAAAAAACATCACACCTTTGGGAATATCTTCCCATCGTTTTCATGGCACTCGTTGCCGCTGGATTTGTTGTCACCACTATGTTGCTGACGCACCTTTTAGGTCCGAAGAGAAAAACTAAAATTAAGAACGAAGCTTTCGAATGCGGAATTGAATCCGTTGGAAATGCGCGTACTCCTTTTTCAATCAAATATTTCTTGGTTGCCATTCTATTCGTGTTGTTCGACGTTGAGGTTATCTTCATGTATCCTTGGGCGGTGAACTTCAGAGAACTCGGAGTGTTTGGATTGTGGGAAATGTTCACCTTCATGGGATTAATGGTAGTAGGCTTGCTCTACATCATTAAGAAAGGCGCATTAAACTGGGAGAAATAAAAAACTTTTAATACAACAGAAATGAGTGTAAATATTGATCCAAGCCACAAGCCAGACGGGTACGAAGGCGCAGGATTCTTCGCAACGTCATTAGACAAAGCCGTTGGAATGGCTCGAGCCAATTCACTATGGCCTTTGCCATTCGCAACTTCATGTTGCGGAATTGAATTCATGGCTACCATGGCTTCTCACTACGATCTTGCACGTTTCGGTTCGGAGCGCTTAAGCTTCTCACCAAGACAAGCAGACTTGTTAATGGTTATGGGGACGATCTCAAAAAAGATGGGCCCAATTTTACGCCAAGTGTACGAGCAAATGGCTGAACCGAAATGGGTTCTAAGTATGGGCGCTTGCGCTTCTTCAGGCGGAATCTTCGACACGTACAGCGTGCTTCAAGGAATTGACAGAATCATTCCGGTAGATGTTTACATTCCAGGGTGTCCGCCAAGACCAGAGCAAGTTTTAGACGGAATCTTGAAAATTCAAGAATTAGCAAGAAGCGAGAGTCGCAGCCGCAGAACTTCAGAAGAATACAAAGCCCGTTTGGCACAATACGGAATTGAATAATGGCAGCCATGACCACTCAAGAACTTTACGATTTCGTTCTAGCGAATTCCGAAAATATTTCTTCAAGCATCGTTACGAGTTACGTAGATCGTGACTTCCCTTGCTTCGAAGTGAAAAAAGATAACATCCTTGAAGTTATGAAACACTTCAAAGAATCGACCGAACTTTCATTCGGTTTTTTGACTACCTGTTGCGCTATGCACTTCCCCGAGCAAGGCGATAAAGAATTTGGAATGGTTTACCACTTGCACAACATGCAAGCGAACACACGCATTCGTGTGAAGACCTTCTTCCCGAAATCTGATTTGAAAATTTCTTCGCTTGTTTCCCTTTGGCCATCTGCGAACTGGATGGAGCGTCAAGAATTCGATTTCTTCGGTGTGCAATTTCAAGGGCACCCAGACCTTCGTAGAATCCTGAATATGGATGAAATGAATTACTTCCCAATGCGTAAAGAATACCCGTTGGAAGATGCTGGACGCGACGATAAACAAGATAAATATTTTGGGCGATAATCCTATGAGTACAACTCCAATCATAAACCCAAACGATCCGGAAAAGGATTATTCAATCCTGAACCTAGGTCCTACACACCCTGCAACACACGGTATCTTTCAGAATGTTCTAACCATGGACGGAGAAATGATTGTGAAAGCAGAACCTACTGTTGGATACATTCACAGAGCTTTTGAGAAATTGGCCGAACACCGTCCATACGCTCAAATCACTCCAATCACTGATCGTCTGAACTATTGCTCTTCCCCAATTAACAATATGGGATGGCACATGACTGTTGAGAAATTAATCAACTGCGAAGTTCCAAAACGCGCGCAATACTTGCGTGTAATCATTATGGAGCTTTCGCGTATTGCCGATCACATTGTATGCGATACCGTTATTGCGGTTGACTCGGGAGCAATGACCGGGTTTCTTTACCTCTTCCAGTGGAGAGAAAAAATCTATGAAATTTTTGAAGAAGTTTGCGGCGCGCGTTTAACAACGAACATTGGCCGTATTGGTGGAATGGAAAGAGACTTCAACGAAAAAGCTTGGGCAAGATTAACAGCGTTTCTGGAAGAGTTTCCGAAAGCATTGAAAGAGTTTGATGCACTTGTAACACGTAACAGAATTTTCGTTGACAGAACAGTTAACTGCGGTCCAATCACAGCTGAGCGCGCATTAGCATACGGATTCACAGGATCAAATCTTCGTGC
>JBIKVX010000250.1:0-3135 GCA_044356625.1 Flavobacteriales bacterium
CCAATTCTTATTAGACGGACAAATGCAAGAGTTAATTACCAAGATTGTAGATCTTAAGAAAGAGAAGCAAGAGGAGATTATCTACACAGAATGCAATCAACGTATTCCTATTCAGCGTTTAATTTCTATCAACGGTCTCTCGTTCGAAATCTAATAAAAAGTCAATTTTAGTCAAGGCATCTGCAGTTAAATTTGTAGAAACACCTTGATATGTCGAATAACCTTCCCATGGGCATTCCCTCAGTGGACCTCGCTCAGTTTTTAAACGGCACAGCCGAAGAGAAACAGCAGTTTGTAAATACCCTTGGCCATGCCTACGAAGAAATTGGATTTGTTGCTGTCAAAAATCCTTTAATCAACGATCAACTCATTTCACAACTGTACCAAACGGTGCAACAATTTTTCACTCTTCCAACAGAAGTGAAATTGAAATACGAGCGCAAGGAATTAGCTGGACAGCGCGGTTACACGAGCTTCGGAAAAGAACATGCGAAAGATTCAAATGCTGGAGACCTGAAAGAGTTCTGGCACTTTGGACAAATTGTTACCGATGCAAACAAGGCTATTTATCCCGATAATATTCATGTAGACGAACTACCTGAATTCTTATCCGTTGGATTGGAAGCGTACAAAGGCCTTCAAAATACAGGCCGATTCATGCTAAGAGCTATTGCTCTTCATTTGGGACTGGAAGAAAATTGGTTCGACGCTCATATTCATGAAGGCAACAGTATTCTTCGTCCTATTCACTACCCGCCTATTACTTCAGAACCGAAAGATGCTGTTCGCGCGGGTCAGCATGAGGACATTAATTTAATCACACTCCTTATTGGTGCCAGTGCCGATGGATTGGAGGTGTTGAACAAGCAAAACGAATGGGTGGCTGTTACGGCATTGCCCGATCACATTGTGGTGAACGTAGGCGACATGCTTCAACGCCTAACGAACAATCAGTTGAAAAGCACAACGCATCGGGTGGTAAATCCGCCAAGAGAAAAATGGGACACGCCAAGATTCAGCATTCCCTTCTTCCTTCACCCTAGAAATGAAATGAAATTAGACTGTCTTCCCTCTTGCATTAAAGAAGGCGAACACGCTCAATACCCTCCAATTACTGCCATAGAGTTCTTGAATCAACGCTTAGCGGAAATTGGATTGAAATGAAAGTTCGCATCAAACAAAACTCCCTTCGCTTCCGAATTACCGAAAAGGAATCTGATGTCCTGAAGAAAAGCAAACCGGTTGAAGTGAGCTGCATTATTTTTCACGGAGTGGAGCTAACCTTTCGCATTTTCCCTTCGAAAGATCAGAACAGTGAAATGATTTGGAACGCTCCAGAGGTTGAACTGCATATCCCCGATTTCGAAATGCAGACCTTCCTTTCTTCGAACAAAGAGGCGTGGCACAAAGAGTTTACCATAGACGGAAAACTACTTCTCCTCTCAGTTGAAAAAGATTTGGCTTACTTTCGAAACGGATTTCAAGCTTAATTTTTTTTCATGTTGAACGATTCCTTCGGAAGAACACTTACGTATGCGCGCCTTGCTGTTACAGACAAGTGTAATCTGCGTTGCACGTATTGTATGCCTGAAGAAGGATTGAAGTGGCTGAAGAACGCGCAATTGCTTTCTACTTCTGAATGGAAAAAAATGTTGGAAGTGCTTGCCGCAAGCGGAATTACAAAAATTCGATTTACGGGCGGAGAACCTACTTCTCGCGGAGACTTTTTCGAAATAGCGGAACACGCTTTTCAAATGAAGACTTTTCATTCCATAAGCGTCACCACGAATGGAACATTCAATGAGAAAAATTCAGAACTCTTTTTTCAGCTTCCTTGGAACGGCGTAAACCTGAGTATTGATTCATTGAATGCCGAGCGTTTTCATTCCATGACGAAACGCAATGAAGTGCACAAGGTTCAGCAAACGCTCGAGCAACTTCTTCAACATAAAATAAAAACGAGCATAAACGCTGTTATTCTTGAACACCACAACGAAGAAGATATACTTGAACTTGCGCAGCTAACGAAAGACAAAGATGTTCGAGTGAGATTCATTGAAGAGATGCCATTTAACGGAAAAGAATATCACCATGCCGTGAAGTGGAATTGGAAAAAATTAGAGCAAGAACTATCTCATCACTTTCCAACATTAACTCCTATACCCTTTGAATCTGGAGCTACCGCTCAGAACTACACTATAGACGGACATGCTGGTCAAGTTGGAATTATTGCGGCTTACAGCAGGACGTTCTGCGGAACGTGCAATCGCATTCGCATTACGCCCGAAGGGTTTGTGAAGTCTTGCTTGTACGCTCCACCCTCGCTCCTGCTGCGCACCTTACTTCGCGACGGGAAATCGAACGAAGAAATTCAACATGCCTTGGAAGCTGCTTGTATGACTAAACCCAAAGACGGATTCGCGGCGGAAGAAATGCAAGTCACGAAAAACTTTCAGAGTATGGCCTCGGTTGGAGGTTAGAATTTATAAAACGAAATCACTTCGTTTTCTTTCACTTCCGTATTCGGAAGAACTTCTACAAATCCGTTTGCTCCTATTGCTCCCATAAAATCGCCCGAACCGTTTTGAAGAATAAGTTCTGCCATTCGAATTCCATTTTCATAGGTGGAAATAAATGCGGGCAAGTACAAAGTAAGGGCTGATATATTCATGTAACCGCTCTTCAGCTGAGCTTCTTCCATTGAATTGTTATTCAATTGCGGAATTAAATAGCGCGTGGCGCAATGCAAGACTGAAATTGGATTGCCGGGAAAAGCAAAGACAACCGTTTCGCTCTTACTTCCAAAGAAAAATGGTTTGCCCGGTTTCTGCTTTACTCCGTGAAAATGTTTTTCAATTCCATTCCCCTCTAACGCCTTCGCCACAAAATCATACTTGCCTTTAGATACTCCTCCTGAAAAACAAACGATATCAAAATTTTCTAATTCATGTTGAATGAAATGCGTGGTCTCTTGCTCGTCGTCTGACAATCTGAAAACGCTTACCTGATCACAATAAGGTTTCAATAATGATTGAAGCATTTCCAAATTACTTGAACGAATCTCATAGTCGGAAGGCGTTTCATGCACCTCCACCAATTCATTTCCTGTTGAAACAATGGCCACGTTGAAGCACT
>JBIKVX010000292.1:0-10938 GCA_044356625.1 Flavobacteriales bacterium
TTAGAACTTTGATTTACGGAAATTCAGATTTGAAGATTGTTGAAATCACGAACTATGATTTTCGAGGTGAAGTTTATTTTGGAAATGGTGACAATGTCTCTGCGAGTGTGTTCTACAAAGATTTCCGTAATCACATAGAAATGGGATTTGGTGGTGCGGGTATTACTTGGGACAATATTGAGCAATCGACAGTGCGAGGAATTGAGATTGAAGGGAAGAAACAACTTGGAAAGAATTTCGAGTTTCGTGCGAATCTGACGTTGGTGAAATCAGAGGCAGAATTCGTTCGTAAGGATTTGCAAATTATTGATGGAATAAAAGTCTACACAATCATTGATACGTTGTATCGCCCTATGTTCGGACAAGCACCTTATTTGTTCAATTCGATCTTATCCTATACTGCTGATTCGTTGGGTTTAACAGCTACAATAAGTTACAACGTGCAAGGTCCAAGATTGGTTATTGCTGGTGCGGTGAAAGGAAGACCCGATGTGTATGAAATTCCACGACACTTGTTAGACTTCAAGTTAAGTAAATCAATAGGCGAACACTACAGTGCGAGCATAACCATTCGCGATATATTGAACTCGCCAGTGCGCAGAGCTTATGACCTACCGAATGGTTATGTGGACTTTGACAGATTCAGATACGGAACGAATTTCTTAGTCAGTTTCGCCTACAAACTTTAATTACTGATCGAGATGAAGACATTATTAACGACGATATTCTTTTCAATTTTTGCCGCCCATTACGCTTCAGCTCAGCTGGAGAGAGTGATTATAGAAAAGTACTACTTGAGTGATGCGAACGACGCCACAGACAACTTAGGTGGTGGAATAACAGAAGGTTCTACTACTTACCGAATTTATGTTGATTTAAAACCGGGAACAATACTGAAGCGTATTTACGGAGATGCGGATCATGCATTTTCAATTTCGAGTTCTGAATTGTTTTTTAATAACGCAATAGACGGACAGTCATTTGCTAAAGATTTCATTAAAGGAAGATATTTAGAGAATACGGTTGCCCTAGACACTTGGCTTACGTTAGGTCAGACGGCAAGACAAGGCACGAAGTATTACTATGGTATTTTGAAGAATCAAGATACCGACGGATCTTTTGTAGGTGGCGTAAATAACGATGGAGGAAGTGCTATGATTTCAAGCGGGTTGCTCATTAACGAAGATCCGACATGTGGCATTCCTGTGACTGTTGCAGATGGAATGGATACATTGAACTCAGCACCTTCCAATTGGCAGAGTAACGGTGTGTTGGATTTTTTCTCCGGAACTGATTCTACCATGTTCGGGTCTATAGTTCCGCAGAGCAGTTTCGAGAGTAATAATTTTCAATTAAGTTGTTCCGGAGTCTCAGGGACAGTTGCAGACAGCAATCAAGTGATTATTGCTCAGCTAACAACATTGGGAGAGCTTGCTTTCAATATAAATATCACAGTTGAAGAATTGGTAAATGGGGTTCCGACTGTTGTGAATTATGTTTCCAAAGACACGTTATTGGGTGCAAATGAAAAGTACAATCCTTTTCTTAGCTATCCTTATTCATGTGGATGCAATAACCCGAATTACTTAGAGTACAATTCTTCTTTCGTTTGTTTGGAAGAAGGCAGTTGTATTACTCCAATTGTTTTCGGCTGCATGGACTCCTTGGCATGCAATTACGATCCAGCTGTGAATATTAGTGTAGAGGCTTTGTGTTGTTATCCCGGTTCATGTGCTGGAAGAAACATTGAAGAAGTTTGTCCATCATTGATGGGAAATGACTTCGATATAATGGTTTATCCGAATCCAACAGAATCGAATATCTCATTGAACATCATTTCTGGTATCGATGGAACTTGGAATTACGAAATCTACAATTCGTATGGTTCGAATATGAAATCAGGTTCAATTACCACTTCCGATTTGAATATTATTGTTCCAATTGAAACTTCCGAATTGGTTCCAGGGATTTATCAAATGAAAGTTTCAAATGGAGTAATGAGCAAACACAAATTATTTATTAAGATATGAGATCATTACTTTTAAATACTGTTACCGTTTTTTCTTTGGTTTGCATGGCTGTTCTTCAATCATGTAACACTGATACTCCTGATCAACCAGTTGTTGAAATAGGTAGCGTTAGTGATATTGAAGGAAATACTTACAAGACCGTTAAAATAGGCAGTCAGTGGTGGATGGCAGAAAATCTAAGAGTAACCAAGTTTAATGACGGGCAATTGATTTCCTTCATTGACGAAAATGCCAATGACACCGTTTGGTCTGAAACAAATGAACCAGCATATACAACAATTAACAATGGTCAATTTGGATTGCTCTACAATTATGCCGTTGTTGAATCTTCTCTGAATATTGCGCCAGAAGGTTGGCATGTAGCCACAGATGAAGATTGGAAGGCTTTAGAAAGAGAGGTAGGAATGTCGCAGAATGAATCCACTTCATTGGGTTGGAGAGGTTCAATAGAAGCGGAATTATTGACTGCTAAAAATTCTGTAGGTTGGCCTGAAGGCGCTACTTTATTTGGAAAAGATACTTATCAGTTTAGTGCAAAGCCAGGCGGTTGCCGCGTGTTCAATGGTGAGCTGAATCTGCAAGGGAATACTGCATTTTGGTGGACCGCAAGCACTGATGGAAATGAGGCGTGGTATCGATACTTCGACGCTAGTCAAACGCGAATTTTTAGACAACACACTTACAAAGGATACGGCATGAGTATTCGTTGTGTAAAGAATAATTGATTATGAAAAATGTTGGATCACTCATATTATTTGCGGTTGTATTTTCTGTTCAAATCAGTGCGCAGAAATCAATGGCTATTGGGGGTTATTTTTCTCCAAGCTTCACTTCGCGCTTCACTTCTTCTTCAGAAGAATTGAGTTGGTTGAATACCGATATGAATAACATATCACGAGCTGGATTCGGATATTCGGCTGGGGTTTTTGGTGAAAAAAAGTTTTCTGAAAAGTTATCTGTTCGCGCAGGTTTGGGATATTTAAGTTTGGGTGAAAACGTAGATTCGCTGTCTGCTGTAGGAGTTGATTTATACAAATCCAACTACAGGTTTATTGAACTTCCTTTGGTAGCCTCATATTCTTTTGGCGCTAATAAATATGTTCGTCCTTATGTTTCATTCGGATATGTTTTGAATTATTACATCAATAATAGAATTACGTATTCTTACGCCGGATCAAACAATGAAGAAACACAATTAGTCAAGAATGATTTCAATGCAATAAATCATGCGTTAAGAGTATCCTTTGGATACGATTTTGTCTTGGATAAGAAATGGAATATGAGAGCCGAATGTTACGCTGCTTCGTTTGTGTCATCTTTAACTGAGCAGGGAATAAGTAGACGTCCAGTTGCACTCGGAATTTCAATTCATTTAAGAAAGAGTAAATAATTTTTAACTCTTTTTTCTTTAAAAAGCTTCGTTAACCCAATGTGAAGAAGGGTTAATACAAGTGAAACATATCGGCCGATTTGTTTAACAAAACCACAAAGTCATCTTCATTTTAAAGGTTTATTCAAAGAGCATCTTTGCTCCAAAATAAAATAAACAAATGAAAACTAATCAAAACATTCTCAAGGCCGTAGCTTCTTTTGCTTTGGCTTTTGGTGCCTTTGCGAGTGCACAGGCACAGTCTAACTTAGGCGCATCTTGCGGATGCCCTTCTGTAGCAAGCAGACCGACCGTCAACGTTACCAGTCTTCCTGGTTATGTTGCTATCAACGGAACATTCGGTGGTGAGCTAACTCAAGGTGCAACTTTTACTTGTGATAAGACTTACATTCTTGACAAGAAAATTTACATTCCTGCTGGTCAATCTTTGAACATTGCACCGGGAACGGTTATTAAGGGAGCTTTGAACAATGTTCCTGCAGAAGCAACTGCTTTGATTATATCTCGCGGAGGTAAAATTAACGCAGCTGGAACGGAGTCTTGTCCTATTGTATTCACTGCTGCTGCAGATCCAATGGATGGTACCTATGCCATTTCAAACATTGGAAAGTGGGGTGGGGTTGTCGTTCTTGGAAAAGCTACGAACAACTTAACCTTAGCTGCGAACGGTCCATTCGTTCCAGGTGGTTCGGGTAAATTAGCTGTTGCTGATGGTCTAGGTACAGTTGAAGGTTTCGCGACAACCAATCCTCAGGATCAATACGGAGTTGCGATATCGACACCAGCTAGTGTTGTTTCAGGAACTATTCCAACACCGAATACTTATTCATTTACTCAAGTTGTTTCTTCATCAACAGCTACCACTATTACACTTTCAGCTAACGGAAGTTCTGCTCTTCCAGGTATGCTTGTTTCAGGTACAGGAATAGCTGCTGGAACCTTAGTTTCATCTGTTCAAGGTAACGTTGTTACATTAAACACTGCTACAACAGGTGCTGTAACTCAAGCTACTTTTGACGGAGCATTTGCTTTGCCAGCGGGAACTACTGGTCAGTTTTTCACAGGTACAGCTCCAACTTATACATCAGGAACTGGTCCTTGGGTTGGAAACATTAACTATTCTGCCCCGTTCGTATCAGGCGGTGCTGCATTCGACGACAACGATAACTCAGGTGTATTGAAGTACGTTTCTATTCGTCACTCAGGTGCAATCTTAGCAGTAGGTGCAGAAATCAACGGTTTAACCTTGGCTTCTGTAGGAAGAGGAACAACTGTAGATCATATTGAAATTGTTTCTTGTGCAGATGATAACATTGAAATTTTCGGTGGAACTGTAAACTTGAAGTACATCACAACCTTGTTTGGTAACGATGATATGTTCGACTACGATTTAGGTTGGAAAGGAAAGGCTCAGTTCTTCTTCGGAATGAAAAATACAGCTTCCGGAACAAGCCCTGATAACGACAATGGAATTGAGGCTGATTCGGATGACAACGCTTCGAACGTGGCCCTAAGATCTCATCCTGTGTTGTACAACTTTACAATTCTTGGAAATGCAAAGGCAACACCAACAGCAGATAACAGAGGATTAGCTGGAGCAAACTTCAAGGATGGCGCTGAAGGTGAATTGTACAATTCAATTTTTGCAAATTTCAAGAACGGAATTAACCTTGCGAAGTCACTTTCTGGTACACCAGCAAGAACTTACAACGCATGGCACAACTGGAGAACTGCTGGTACTACTGAATCTCCGAATACAAATACTGCTGCTGTAGCAAACAGCTTGGTAATTAAGTGCAACACTATTGTAATGAACAGCGCAACTACAAACTCGAACGGTTTAGGAATTGATGCGAGCAGCTCAAATGCAACCGCAACCGCTGCAACAACTGTTACGGGTGGTGAAATGGATCAGTTTACCAATGATGGTAATGTCGTAACAACTGCTGCTATCCCAGGTTTCAGTTATGCATTTACTGTTGACGCATCAACAAATGCGGTTACTGTTAAGAATGATGTTACTCCTAATCCAGCTCTAGGTATTGCAGGTTGTCCAACACCTCCGGTAGATGGTTTCTTCGAACCAGCTAACTACCGTGGTGCATTCTCTTCTGTAAACGGAGAAAACTGGTTGTCTAACTGGACGTATTCACAGGTGTTGAACGCTACAACTGGCGTTCGTGCATGTGCTACCGACTTGAATTTAGATGGCACTACAGATGTAAATGACTTCTTAATTTTCGCTCCGGCATTCGGAACTTCTTGTAACTAAAAAAATAAAAAAATTGGTCTCTGCAAAGCCCACGATTCGTTGGGCCTTGCGGAAGCCATAAATAAAAAAACATGAAAGCAATAAAGTTTATACTTGGATTAGGCTTGATGGTAGCATCGTCAAGCGTTTTCTCACAAGGCTTGCAAGGCATAGTCGTTGAGAAGTATTATCAGGCAGATGCTAACGATGTTGCTAATGCAACATCAAATGGTGCAGTTACTCCATTAACAACCAACTCGGTTACTTACCGTGTGTATGTTGACATGGCAGCAGGATATAAGTTTAACAGCTTATTCGGTAACGCAGCGCACAACTTAACAGTTAATACAACAACAGGATTTTACAACGATCCTTCTTACGGAACTTCGTTAAACCCAGGAACTATCTCTGGTGTTAACATCAGAAAGAACACGGCCATGATTGACTCTTGGTTCACCACAGGTGGAGCAGCGGGATCAAAAGCTGGTGTTTTGAAGTCTGAAGATACAGACGGAACTGTTGGTCATGCAAATGGTTTATTAGCAAACAATCCAGGTGGATGTTTCGGTCTTCCAATCATGGGAGGTACAGGTCAAGATGGTTTCTTACCAAGTTCAGGAACAACTTATATCGTTCCAAACGGATTAGGTTTAGGTACAGCATTAGATGTATTGGATCAAACCAACGGTGGATCTATCGTTCTTACCAACGGTTCAATCGCTGCATTGGGTGGTGTTCAAGGTCCAACTTCTTCAAACATGGTTTTGATTGGACAGTTCACAACAAACGGTCAATTCAGTTTCGCTTTGAACTTACAAATTCAAAACATTGCAACAGGTGTTGCAGAGAACTACGTTTCTTCAAGCCCAACAGGTCCTGAATTAACTCATCCTTCTCTTACCCTTGTTCCAAACGTAGCTCCAACAGTAAGTGTTGCAGCCTCTCCAGCATCTGCTGCGATCATCAACGGTACTGCAATGACTTTCACTGCTACGGCGGCTGATGCAAACGGAACTGTTTCAAGTGTCTCTTTCTATGATGGAGCTACTTTATTAGGTACCGATGTTTCTTCTCCTTTCACACAGTCTTACACAGCAGTTGCTGGATCTCATTCAATCACTGCTGTTGCAACAGACAACGATTGCGTAAGCACAACTTCTAGTGCTGTAACGTTTACTTCTGCCGCTAACCAAGCGCCAACAGTTACAGTAACTGCTCCAACAACTACTGTTGCTGGAACTGTTCTAACATTTACAGCTTCTGCTTCTGATGTTGACGGTACTGTTTCTCAAGTTGAGTTCTTTGTAAATAACGTTTCTGTCGGTATAGATAACTCAACACCTTATTCTGTTACATACACTGCAGTTCTAGGTTCTGGTCAAACAGTTAAGGCTGTTGCTACAGACGACCTAGGTCTTACTGCTACTTCAAACATCATAACCATGAACGTTCTTGCTAACGTTCCTGCTACTGTTTCATTGACTGGCCCATCTGCTTCTGGAATTTATTCTAGTTACGTGAGCGCTGCTGCTGGAACATTAACTCCAATGACATTCACTGCTGATGCTGCTGATTCTGACGGAACAGTAACACAAGTTGAATTCTTCGTTGACGGTGTATCAGTTGGTGTAGATGCAACAACTCCATATTCTGTTATTTGGAACAGTACTTCAGGAACGAAGGTTGTTACTGCAAAAGCTACTGATAGCAACGGTGCTATTACAACTTCAGCAACATTAACTTTAGTAATCAACGATTTGCTTGCATTGCCATACGAAGTTGTTTCTGTTTCTCAAACATGTGAATTACCGACGTATTGCGTGCCGGTTGCTGCAGCTTTGACTAACCCAGTAGACGACGTTAAGGGATATGATGTAATAATGAATTACGATGCTACGAAAGTTGTTCCTACAGGTAACGTTACAGTTTATAGCGCATTGGTAAACCCTGCATTAATAGACGTAGCTACTTCATGGACATCTGGTGAGTTGACCATTTCTTTAAGTTTCAAAGGAACTGCTCCTGCTAGTTCTGAATTCAACGGAACAGGAAATCTATTCTGCGCTGAGTTCACACGTTTGGCTGGTCTAGCTCCTTTTGACCAATCTCAGGTATCTGTTTCTTTCATGCAAGAAAGTTACATTACAGGAGTTCAACAGAAGCCTGTAACTGCGAACGATATTATTTCTACAACACAACAAAACTATGTTGCGAACTTGCAATATGGATTTGATGGTTCTGCGATTTCTTACGACGCTGCATCTCCAAATACATATTTGGTGACTAATATTTTTGGTGCAACGGGTACTACAATCAACAACCCGACTACTCCTGTAACTCCAAACGTTGCTGGACAATTCACTCACAACTTAGCTAACGGAACGAACGTATCTATTCAACGCGACATTAACAACTTGAACACTATTCAATTGATTGTTAACGCGGCTGATGCGATCATAGCTAAAACACTTTTACTGAACCAGTACACAAGTGCTACCGCTCCTTCTATCTACGCAATGCTTTCAATGGACGTTAACTTGGACGGAGTAATCAGTTCTGGTGACCTTACTCAAATGAAGCAAAGAACTACCTTGGCTATCCCAGAATACCAACAAGCTTGGAACTATAACAATCAGGGTGTTTCAAACGGACAACCATCTAAAGACTGGATCTTTGTAGATGCTACTCGTGTTGCTACTGCAGCTTACCAAATCTCTTCTACCTTCCCAGCGAACAACCTAATCGGTTACTCAAAAGGAAAAGTACCAGTTGTTCCTTTTGAACTTGCTGCAAATCAAACAGGTTACAGCGTAACTAACGCTACTTGTCCATTGGTTTTGACAGAAAACTACAAAGGTGTTATGTTAGGAGATGCTGACGGGTCATATGGTGCGTATGCAGCAGATGGTATCTTGAAGACTAACGAATCTGATTACATCTTGGTAGATTTAGGAAATGCGATTGTTGAAGGAACGACAGTTTCTGTTCCAGTTGCATTTGTTTCTGAAGAGCCAGTTAACGCATTCGATATCGCGTTACAAGTAAACGAAAATACATTGACTTACGTGTCAATGGAAGACACTCAGTTGGGTTCAGAGAGCGATGCTTTCTACAACAACAACGACAAGACTTTCCGTTACACGGCTTTGAACATGAACGACTTCTCTTCAAATGCAAGAGTAGCCTACATTACTTTCGAAACAGCTGATGGAAAAATCACTGAGAAAGATTTAACTGCTGAATTGGGATTGTTAAACGGTAAGCAAACTGAAGTGAGATTTGTTAAATCAATTCAGACGGGTGACAATGCAATTGATATTTTCCCAAATCCATCGAACGGTATGTTCACTGTAATGTCTCACGAAGACGGACAAGTAGATATCGTTGACATTGCTGGAAAATTAGTGTTCCCAGGAGCTATTGTAAAAGCAAATCAAGTAGTAGAAGTAAATATGCCTGAGCTTAGCGCTGGAGTATATTTCGTTCGCTTCTATAGCAATAACGCTTTGACAACGAAGCGCATTGTAATAAGCGAATAATCAACTTAGTTTTGAATTTGTTAAAAGAAAAGGTTACTCAATGGAGTAACCTTTTCTTCATTTTAAAAAAATAAGAATATGAAGAAGTTTTTACTTGTTTTCACTCTGGCCTTGGCTGGATTCTTTTGCTCAAAAGATGTTCAAGGTTCTGTTAGAAAATCTGAAGGGTTATTGACTTTGACAGACACCGTTGTTTTCGATTTGTCATTGGCTACTTATTCCAACAGTGGTGGTATTTATTACATAGATATTCCAGTGTTGATTCATTCAAATAATACAGGAATTAATGCTTTGGATTTTTGGTTTAATTTTAATTTGAACAAAATGACCTATGTAAGCACAGTTCCGTTGGTGAGTGGTTTGGACCCCTTTTCCAATTACAACGTGAATAATTTGGTGTTAAGCAATACCACTTCTGGTACTTCTGCCTCATTTTCAACGCCGCTGTATACTCAAATTCTAATGCTGCGCTTTTCATTGGCCACCGCGTGTACCGAGGTTCTGCCATCAGATTTTACCAATCCGTATGCTCTGGTAAATGGTATTTTGAGCAGTTATTTGTTTGTTGGCCCAGATGCTATACCTCCATTTGAAATTGAGCAACCGCAGCCTTATTGTAGTTCCGATGAAATTGTATTCAACTACCCATACTCTTCTGTAAATGGCAGAACCATACAATCCTATGCGTGGGATTTCGGAAATGGACAATTGAGCAGTTTGCAATCTGAGGCTGCTATTTATGACGCTGAAGGCAACTACTCAGTAACTCTAACATTAACAACCGAGGATGGTTGTGTATACACGATTGAAGACATTGTTCCTATTTTTCCAAGACCGGTAGCAGCGTTTTCAAGCTCATGGGATGAACTTACTAACGTGGTAAGTTTCACCAATGAGTCTACTATTTCTTCGGGATCGATTAACCTATACACCTGGGATTTTGGAGGAAGTACTTCCAATCTACAAAACCCAGATTATACGTTTCCTACTCCAGGCTATTACGATGTAACCCTAACAGCGACTTCCGATTTAGGATGTACAAATTCAATCACTCAATTGGTTACAGCTATTGATATTATTGAGTTGGACAATAGAAGTTTCCATATTTTCCCAAATCCAGCCAATGACTTTATTCAAATAGAATCTAATTTCCATACTGTCGGACGAATTACCGATGTAACAGGAAGAATTCTAACAGAGAACTTTATTATTCAAGCCAATCAAGTAACGAGCTTTGACGTATCTAACCTTGCAACGGGTTATTATTTCTTGGAAAGTGTTGACGTTGATACTGTTTTACGTGAAAGATTTGTAGTTGAGAATTAGATTATTGACAACTAGTTTTTTATTTCTTAACATTCCATTGCAATAAACTGCTCATTTTTGCGAAATGGAAAAGAGAAGAATTGGGATAGAAAGAGAGCTTTCATGGTTACAATTTAACGAGCGCGTATTGCAAGAGGCACAAGATAATCATGTGCCCTTGCTCGAGCGCTTGAGGTTTTTAGGAATTTTTTCTAGCAACTTAGACGAGTTTTTCAAGGTTAGGTTCGCTACGCTAAGAAGAGAATTAAAGGCGCTAAGAAAGAGTAACTTCTCTGCAGCAAACGCACAGAAAAAACAACTCGAGATTATTCATGATCGTGTTATTGAGCTTCAGCTGAAGTTTGATGCAACGTTCGAAAAGACCAAAGAGGCGCTAGCCATCAATGGTATTTACTTCAAAAA
>JBIKVX010000040.1:0-10936 GCA_044356625.1 Flavobacteriales bacterium
AGCGTGAGAAGAACGGAAAATTAATTCTTCCTGCAATTAACATCCACGACTCTGTAACGAAGAGTAAATTCGATAACAAGTACGGATGTCGCGAGTCTCTAGTAGATGCAATTCGCAGAGCTACTGACTTAATGATGGCTGGTAAAGTGGCTGTAGTAGCTGGATACGGTGATGTTGGAAAAGGATCTGCTGATTCTTTGAGTAACGCAGGTGTTCGTGTAATTGTAACTGAAATTGATCCGATTTGTGCGCTTCAAGCTGCTATGGAAGGTTATGAGGTTAAGCGCATGGATACCGCAATTGCTGAAGCAGACATTATTGTTACAGCAACCGGTAACCACCAAATTATTGTTGGAAAGCACTTCATGGCTATGAAACACAACGCTGTGGTTTGTAACATTGGACACTTTGACAATGAAATTGATATGGCTTGGTTGAACGGTAATTACGGTTCATCGAAAGACACAATTAAGCCTCAAGTAGACAAGTACACCATCGAAGGAAAAGACATTATTGTTTTGGCTGAAGGCCGCTTGGTAAATTTAGGTTGCGCAACGGGTCACCCTTCGTTTGTAATGAGTGCTTCATTCACCAACCAAGTTTTGGCGCAGTTGGAATTGTGGATGCACCGCGACAAATACGAGAACAAAGTCTATGTATTACCTAAGAATCTTGATGAGAAAGTTGCTATGTTGCACTTGGCAAAGATTGGTGTTGAGTTAGAATCATTATCTCAAAGTCAAGCAGACTACATAGGTGTTCCAGTTGCTGGTCCATTTAAAAACGATGCTTACAGATATTAATCTTGCAAATAGAAATGAAGAAAGGGTTGTCGAAAGTCAACCCTTTTCTTTTGTTTTATGTTGAAGGGAAAGTTTAATTTCGAAGAATAAATTATTCGTTTTATGATGAAAAGAAATTGGATTTTTTTCGCATTTGCCCTTCTTGCCTTAGCTTCTTGCTCGGTTGAAAAGCGCGTTTACCAACCGGGGTATCATATTGAGTGGAATCATTTTGCGAAGCAGGATGCGGAGCAAGACGCTTCGCGAGATGTTGCAGAAGATGTTACACAAGATGCGCAGCAAGATGTTTCACAAGATGCTGGGCAAGACGCTTCGCGAGATGTTACACAAGATGCTATGCAAGACGCTTCGCGAGATGTTGCACAAGATGCTATGCAAGACGCTTCGCGAGATGCTTTGCAAGACGCTTCGCGAGATGCTGTGCAAGACGCTTCGCGAGATGCTTCGCGAGATCTTTCAGAGAATCTTTCGAAGAATCTTGAAACGGATGTTTCTCAGGACCTTTCGGATAATCTTTCGAAGAACCTTTCGCAGAAAATTAATTCAGACTTAGAGTTGATTCTCTTAATTGTGCTTGCCCTGTTTTTACCGGCATTAACAGTCTTTCTATTGGAAGGATTTAGTAAGAATTTTTGGATTGCGTTGCTGCTTATGATTTGTGCATTTTCTCTGCCGTTTCTTGCGCTTGTTATTCGAGCAATTTTAGAGATCATTGCAGTAATAGTTGCCATAGCAGTTGTGCTTCACTACATGTGAAATCTTCAAACTAAAAAAAATAAGAATTTAGAGAGAAAGGGTTCTTCCGCCGTCAACAGGTAGGTTAATCCCGTTGATGTATGCTGCTGCTGGCGAGCACAAGAAAGAAATTGCATTTGCTATTTCTTCGGGTTTAGCCAAGCGCTTCAATGGAACTTCATTTTCCATTTCATGCTTTACTTCTTCGGCTGTGTGTCCGGTTTTAGCTGCTTTGTTATTCATGATTTGTTCCAATCTTCCGGTTGAAGTGGCACCAGGAAGAACGTTGTTTACCGTGATTCCAAAGGCTCCTAATTCTGAAGCCAATGTCTTGCTCCAGCTAGCCACAGCACCGCGAATGGTGTTGCTTACTCCCAAGTTCGGAAGAGGTTGTTTTACTGAAGTAGAGATAACGTTTACAATGCGACCGTATCCCGATTTTTTCATTCCATCCACTACAGCCTGCGCTAAGATTTGATTGCAAATGAGATGCGCGTTAAATGCTTGACGAAATTCTTCAATATCTGCCTCGATTGCTTTCCCAGGATTAGGTCCACCCGTGTTATTCACGAGAATACTTATGGTGTGGTCAGTGATTACTTGTTGAATGGCATCTTTCACCGATTGCGGATGCGAAAAATCTGCGACTGCATAAGTGTGTCTCTCAGGATTTTCCAATTGCGAAATGGCATGTTTCAATCGCTCTTCGCTTCTGGCAATAAGAACGAGTGAAGCTCCTTGCTTTGCCAATTGCATAGCCGTTGCGAAACCAATTCCTTGTGTTGCTCCGCATACGACGGCGGTCTTTCCTGTTAAATCTAAATTCATCATAATCTTAAATCTTCGGGTATGGTGCAAACCGGAATGGGTTGCATTTTGTGCTGGTTTTGCGTGTTTAGTTTTTGGTAAATGGCCAAAACTTCTCGCTCGCGTTTTGTTGGGCTCTCTTTTCCTTTGACATAACTCATGGCCCATTCCAATTCAGGATAGGAAGCTCCCAGTTGGTCTTCGTCGCTGCGGTCATCACCGAACAGACCATCGGTAGGCGCTGCATTCAGAATATCTTCATGTATACCCAGCGATTCGGCTAAGGAATAAACTTCAGTCTTCGTTAAATCTGCAATGGGGGAAAGATCCACTCCGCCATCTCCGTATTTAGTGTAAAAACCAACACCGAAATCTTCCACTTTATTTCCAGTTCCTGCAACAAGATATCTATGAATGCCAGCGAAATAATAAAGGGTTGTCATGCGCAAGCGTGCGCGTGAATTGGCTAGACTTAAATTATACAATGCGGCGTTCGATGCTTGCGGGAGTGAAGATACCAGAGTATCAAAAGAAGCAGTTAATTCTACACGCTCGCAGCTGACTTGTTCAAACCGGGTTTCCAGAAAACCCATGTGTTGCTGAGCGCGTGTAACGTGGCTTGGTGCCTGGTGAATGGGCATTTCAACGAGTAGTGTTGGCTTTCCCGTCATTGCGCAAAGAGTTGATGTCAAAGCGGAATCAATTCCACCGCTTACTCCTACAACGAAACCCTTCATTCCACTAGTTTCGCAATAATTACGAAGCCATTTTACGATATGATCAACTGTCTGCTTTTTTTTCATAAAAAAATCCCGACCTCAAAGGTACGGGATTTACAAAATGAAAGTAAAGACTTAGAATAAAATGCCAATGTTCAATTCAACATAATTTGGAAGTCCAGATAATTCGAATGATTTTGCTGTTTTTGTCGCGTCGTTATTGAATACCGGTGAATTTGTGCTTTGATCTTTCGCAATGCCTTGCCCTTTAAATGCATCTGTGAATCCGTTTTGGAAAGTCAATCCTGCTAACAAGCTTGTGTTTCCAGAAAGGCTATACTCTATTCCAGCAGCGAAAATTAAATTAGAGGAAAATATGTTTATCTCATTTTTAATGTCGTTCGTGCTAACTGTAGAGCTCTCGCGATTTGATTTTTCCCAAGCGTATGAATTTTTATTTTGATAATAGAGATAGTCAATATTATCGTCACTAAGTGCCTTAAGATTCATATTCAATCCCAAGCCGAACTGTCCCCAATAGGTGATATAGCCAATCTCGTCGGTTTTCATTTTAAACGTTAGTGGAATTTGAAGATACTGAAGTCGAAGATCTCTGCTAATTAAGCCGACCTGTTTCATATCCGTAATCACAGTTCCTGTAGCGTCAATGTCATCTCCAGTGTATTCTGCAAAATAGGAGTACTTTCCGCCAGTATTGTTAATGTTAAATCCGGTTCCAATGGCGTAATGATCCGCGAAGAAAATATCGAAATTCAATCCGTATCCGAACTGAAGTGATTTGTCTCCGACTGTCATGTTGGAATTGTCGCTCGCTAGCCAAGAAATGTTCGGTGAGACTTTGAATCCCAAGCGATACTTGCTAGAAGAGGTTTTTGCTGTTTGAGCGAATGACAAGGTTGTCAACAAACAGAATAGAATTAAGATGTTTATTTTTTTCATATCAAGGTCTTTTTTATTGACTTTTGCAAATAACTATGCCAAAGCTAACGAATTACTTTCTTCTTGTATTGTCTATTTTGTTGACAATGCTTTGTTATTCATGCCGTGAAGCCGATGAGCACAAGAATATCGACATCGATATAGATGGGAAATCGTTGTCTCCACTAAGATTTGATTTAGATTGTTTTAACTCCGATTGGGGAAATACAGAACACGTGTCTGTTCTAAGACAGAAATACGGCAAGTTTTTCTGTCTTTATCTCGAACGTGTAATTAGTGCAGGTGCTTGTGATAGTGTTTCTACAATAAAACTGGTACAAGGATTTACTTCTCATCCCGATTTCCAAGATTTAAAATCTGAAATTGAAAGAAATTATCCTCAAGAACGTCTCGATTCACTTCATATCAAGATTTTAGAATCTACACTGCGCATGCAAACGGTTATTCCAAACATGAGATTGCCTCAATTGATTTGGATGAATTCCGGATTCAATATTGGTGCATATAGTTCTGAAGATTACTTAGCCGTCGGCTTAGACTTTTATTTAGGTAAGGACAATCGAATAACGAGGGCTGTTCCTTTTCCTCAATATCAAAAAGAGGACATGACACGCGATCAGCTGGTTCCAAATGCGGTAAAAAACTTGGCTTATTTTTATTTGTTGAAAGCCGATACTTTGAAGCATGATAATGATATGTTATCTGAAATGATATTTCACGGTAAAGCCCATTATCTATCTTGGTTAGCATTTGAAGAAATTCACGACTCAACATTAATGGCATGGACTGCTGATCAGTATAAATGGACTCAAGAGCACCAACTGAATGTTTGGAAGGAAATAGCTCGTCAAGAGGTTCTTTTTTCGAAGAACAGAACGGAAGTTCAAAAGTGGTTTGAGTACGGGCCGTTTACCAATGCGGAGAATGTTCCCCAAGAGAGCGCGCCGCAATTAGGTGTGTATATGGGATTGCAAATGGTGAAGAGTTACATGGAAAAGCATCCTGAAATTTCTGTTATTCAGTTGTTAAAAGAAGACAACGCGCAAAAAATATTACAAGCATACAAACCGAATTTATGAAGAAGTCGACCATAACAATTGATATTGAATTAGACGAGAACAATGTGCCAGAGATCATTCAGTGGGAAGCTCCAGAACTTGGCAAGAAGTCTGAATGTAAAGCCATGATTTTATCGGTGTGGGACAAGACTGAAGCAAACACCATGCGCATAGATTTATGGACGAAAGAAATGCAGGTGGAAGAAATGACTTTCTTCGTTCATCAGACGTTACTCACTCTTTCAGACAGTTTCGAAAAGGCAACAGGTGATGCTCGCATGGCAGCAACCATGCGTGATTTCTGCGATTATTATGCGGAAAAAATGAAGATTAATCCTCCGCTATAAGGTAAAGTCGTTTGCAAACTCTTTCCTCCAAGCTTCAATTTGCTCTTGAATTTCAACGCGCCCCATGCGTTCGACAGCAGCCGTAAGGAAATGTTGAGGAATTTCTTCCCAGGTCTTTTTCAATTCTGCAGTAAACGCATCGAAGCGAATTGTTTTCTGAAGCTCTGTTAGTTTCTCGCACTTCGTGAAAGCAATACAGAAGGGCAGTCCCTGCTCGCCTAGCCATTGCATGAATTCAATATCGATTTTCTGCGGAGGTATTCTGAAATCGAGAAGAACGAATGTACAAATCAAGTTCTCACGCTTATCTAAATAGCTTCGAATGAAACTTCCCCACTTGTTTCGTTCGGTTTTGGAAGTCTTCGCGTAACCGTAACCTGGAAGGTCGACCAAAAACCAGGGGTTCTTTTCTTCGTTTATTAAGAAGTGATTAATGGTCTGTGTTTTCCCCGGACTTGAAGAAGTTTTAGCCAACCCCTTTTTGTTCACCAGCATATTAATGAGTGAACTCTTTCCAACATTCGAACGGCCAATAAAAGCGAATTCAGGGTATGCTGGAGGAGGGCACTTGTCGATTTCAACAGATGACTTGACGAACGTTGCAGAATGAATTAATTCTTTGCTCATTGTGCGTTATATATTTTGCTCAGTTAACCAAGCGTCGAGTAAAGTGTTGAATTGATGGGATTGTTCCATCATGGGAGCATGTCCGCATTCCTCTATCCAATACAACTTCGCTTGTGGAAGTTTATGTTGAAATTCTTCAGCCACTTCCGGAGGGGTAATGGTATCGTTTTCCCCCCAGATTAAACACGCCGGGATGTTCATGTCTTTTAAATCATCGGTCATGTTGTGACGTATCGCACTTTTTGCAAGCGCAAGAATGCGAAGCACTCGGTTGCGGTCATTCACCACTTCGTAGCATTCGTCTACCAATTCAGAAGTAGCATATTTAGGGTCGAAGAAGGTGAGTGCAACTTTTTGACGAATGAATTCTTTGTCTTCTCTTCTAGGAAAGCTTGAGCCAAAAGCGTTCTCATACAAACCGCTACTGGCGGTAAGAATAAGCGATTCAACTCTTTCCAAATGGTTTTTGGTGTACACAAGGGCAACGTGTCCACCCAGTGAATTGCCTAGCAGGTTCACCTTGTTCCATTTCTTGTGTTGAATGAAATCGTGTAAAAATTCAGCCAGGGACTTTACGCCTGTGGTAAGCAGAGGCATGGTGTAAAGGGGTAGCATAGGGATAACAACTTTGTAGCGTGGTTTAAAATGATCAACCACGTCTTTAAAATTGCTCAATGCTCCGAATAAGCCATGAAGTAAAACAAGTGGCTTGCCTTCTCCTTCCTCTATGTAGGTGTATTCACCGTCGGTTTTTAAATTGTATTCCATAATCTATAGCCCACGAATTTACGCGATTCTACTCGAGAACGGGCATTCAATGTTACAAGCAATGAACAATTCGAGGTGAATGAAGAGGTGTGTTTATTGTAATCAACATTCCCACTTTTTCCCACAGGGGGTTATTTCTATTTAAAATAATGATAATCAGTATTTAAAAGAATTTTTTAACTTGAAAAGATTGACGAAGTTTTTAACAAAATTGATATTTATAGCTGTGTAGTGGTAAAAAGTGGGAAGAAGTGATTATTTTTGGAAAACAATTCACAATTGAATGTTAAACCTACTCGGAGAATACCACTGTAAAGTCGACGCAAAAGGGCGCTTGCTCTTTCCTGCACGCTTGAAAAAGCAGTTGGAGAATGTTCTCCATCATGGTTTGGTAGTGAATAGAGATATTTTTACTCAATGCTTAATAGTTTATCCGAAGCCAGAGTGGGACATAGTAAATGAGGAAATGTCGAAGTTGAGCAGATACAATCAAAAACATCAGATGTTCCAGCGGAAGTTCATGAAGGGGGCAACTCTTCTTGAATTGGATAGCGTAGGTCGTTTGTCATTGCCAGCGAGCTTGCTCGAATATGCAGGGGTTGACGGTGCGAAGAATGATTTGGTTATTTCGGGTTTAGGTCAAAAAATGGAGATCTGGGCATTGAATCAATACAACGCAGAAGTTTTGGGTGAGGAGATGGATTTTGGAGCGTTGGCAGAAGAGGTAAGAAAAGACATTGACGCAAAGGGCGATAAATAATGGAGCAGGTATACCACACCCCAGTGATGTTGCATGAGTCAATAGAGGGGTTGAACATTAAACCCAACGGGGTTTATGTAGATGTAACCTTTGGTGGCGGAGGTCATTCAAAGGAAATTTTGAAACACTTGACAACAGGGAGGCTCATTGCATTTGATCAGGACGGCGAAGCAGCGAAGAATGTTCCGCAAGATGAACGATTGATTTTTGTTCCGCAAAATTTCCGGTTTGTTAAAAATTGGGTGGAGCTGCATGGCTTTCAGCGGGTAGATGGAATTCTGGCAGATTTAGGAGTGAGCAGTCATCAGTTCGATTCTGGCGAGCGTGGATTTTCGATTCGTTTCAACGGTCCATTGGATATGCGCATGAATCAATCTTCGGGAATTTCTGCGGATGAGTGGATCAACAAGTCGAGTGTTCAGGAGATTACAGATGCGCTCAGAATGTACGGTGAGTTAGACGGAGCGTACAAAGTCGCAACTGAAATTGATATGCATAAGCCCCTGGGAACGACGCAAGCGTTAATAGACTGCACGCAATCGTTTGCAAAGAGAGGCAAGGAGAAGCAGTTCTTGGCCCAAATGTTCCAAGCGTTTCGAATGGTTGTGAACGATGAGATTGCTGTTTTGAAAGAGTTCCTTCAACAATCACTAGAGTTGTTAGCTCCAGAAGGAAGGTTGGTGGTCATCAGTTATCATAGTTTGGAAGATCGCTTGGTGAAAGATTTTCTTCGGTCTGGAAATTTGGAAGGGGAAATAAAGAAAGATTTTTTCGGGAATCTCGAGCGTCAGATAGAGCCGTTGAAGAGCAAGCCGATTCTCCCTTCCCAAGAAGAAATAGAAAGAAATAGTAGAGGTCGAAGTGCTAAACTTCGAATAGGCCAAAAAAAATAATTATTTAAACCGAATGAATATTCATTCGGTATATGCAATGGAAAAGAAAGTAGAGAAAAAACGCAGAGGAATTACCTTCAGAGAAATCATCGGGGGAGATTTTTTAACGAGCCAATCGATGGTTCGTCAAATGCCTTTTTTCTTTTTTGTCGTGGTTCTTTTTTTCATTCAGATTAGTATGATTTATTACTTCGAATCGGTTCAAATTGAAATGAAACACACCAAAGAGAAGTTGAATGATTTGAATTCAGAATACAGCACTAACGCCAGCGAATTAAGTGTTAAATCTCAACAAAGCGAAGTTGTTGGTCAGGTGCAGCCTTGGGGATTGATTAACTCTACAACAATCCCGTTTATAATAGATGTAGACTCAAATTTCTTCAAGGCGAATCATGAATGAGTTGAAGAAAGTATCTGTTGGGATCTACGTCATGTACGTAGTGCTTTGCCTTTTGGCATTAACAATTATTGGAAAGGTCTTTTACATTCAGGCTATTCCAAATGAAGATGCCCAAAGACGAGCAGCTCAATTTACCTATCAATTAAGAGATATTGAGCCGGAGCGCGGGAAAATATTGGCCGCTGATGGATCGCCTTTATCGACGAGCATTCCAGAGTTTGAGATTCGTTGGGACAGTAAGGGTGGTTACAACATTGAAAGGTTCAACACGAAGTTGGATAGTTTGAGTGCAGGAATAGCCGAGATTTTAGGAACGAAAACAGCAGCAGACGTAAAAGCATTGTTTCAGGGTGCTATCGAATCGCAGAATCGTTATTTGAAGATTGGCGACCATTTGAATTACAATCAGCTTCAACGATTCAATAAGCTTCCTTTCGTCCGTGAGAAAAAACTTAAAAACGGATTTATTATCCTTCAAAAAGAGAAGAGGGCGAAGCCTTTTGGTGCTTTAGCTGCGCGGACCATTGGAATATTCAGAGAGAGTAAAATGGTAGGATTGGAAGCTTCTTACGACTCATTACTTCGAGGAAAAGTGGGTAAACAAATGCAGCAGAAAATTGCTGGGGACACTTGGATGCCTATGAGTGATGAGTATGTTGTAGAGCCCGAGCCAGGATTCGATTTAGTCACCACACTGGATGTCCATTTGCAGGATGCTGCGCAGAGTTCATTGAAACACACAATGGAAGAGAATAAGGCCGATTGGGGTTGTGTAATTCTTATGGAAGTAAAGACTGGATACATAAAGGCCCTTGCTAATTTGACATACGACTCAATTGCGAAGAAGTACTACGAAATTGAGAATTTGGCCTTAACACAAAGCGTAGAACCGGGTTCAACAATGAAGTTGGCAAGTTTGCTTGCTGCTATTGAAGAGGGGGATTTAGATATTGGGAAAGTTGTTAATACTGGCTCTGGTGAATTTACCATTGGAGAGCACACTTTGAGAGATGTGAGGGCTTGCGGTTCGATTACAATTGAACAAGTTTTTGCAAAATCTTCGAATGTCGGAACCGCTATGGTAGTTCGCGATGTGTTCGGTAATAACCCACAGAAATTTCTAGATTATTTAGAAAAATTCGGTTTCGGACAATTGGTTGGAATAGATCTTTTGGGTGAGGGAAAATCCAATGTAAAAAGAACAACGAAAGATGCTGGATGGAGTGACCTGAGTTTGACGCAAATGGCTGTTGGCTATGAGTTACAGGTAACACCGCTTCATCAACTGTGTTTTTATAATGCAATAGCTAATGGCGGAAGATTCATGAAGCCTCGACTGGTGAGTGAAATTAGAAAGAACGGTGTTAGCTATCAGAAATTTGAACCAGTCGTTATTCGTGAGAATTTCTTAAGGCCTGAAACAATTGCCAAGGGGCTAAAGTTGATGGAAGCGGTAACAACTATTGGGACAGGTAAAAAAACATTTAGAGATTCTCCATACAGAGCTGCAGGGAAGACGGGAACTGCTCGTATTTATGAGAATGGTAAATATCTGGAGACGGCACATAGAGCCTCATTCGTGGGTTACTTTCCTGCTGAAAACCCGAAATATTCGTGTATTGTAGTCGTAAATAAAGCGCGAGTTTTTGAAGCTTTTGGTGGAAAAGTTGCTGCTCCTGTTTTTAGAGATTTAGCGAATATATTATTCGGGACAGAGTTAGATATTCCTCATAATGCAATGGGCATCGATAGCACATTTGTTGCGGAGCCTTGGATTCCGAGTATTTTGTCGGGTCAGTCAGGCTCCCTTCGCAAGGCTTTCTCGCATATCCAATTTCCATATGCCATTCAAACAGATGCTCAGATAATGAGCGCAGAAATTCTGAATGGAAACATAGCTATTTCAAGCAGAGACACGGACGGAAATAAAATACCAGATGTCCGAGGAATGGGTTTAACCGATGCGCGTTTTGTTCTAGAAAAAAGAGGACTAAAAGTATCGTCTTCGGGTTATGGGAAAGTCATTTCTCAGAGCATATCACCAGGGACCAAGGCCAAT
>JBIKVX010000251.1:0-3115 GCA_044356625.1 Flavobacteriales bacterium
TTGCAACGTCTTCAATGCGGTATTGCTCCCACAGTCCGTTGGAATCGCGAAAGGTGTTAATACCGCTTTCGGCGCTGGTTCCAGCGCCCGTTAAGACCACTAAATGTTTCATAAAATTAAATCATCATTCGCTGACGCTTCAATAAGAACTGAAGCATACAGTTTTGAATTCCATCTTCAATAGACGTTTGAAAATAATCGACTCCAATCTGTCCGGCCTTTAATTGCAGCGAGGTTCTAAAAGCACTCATCTTCTCTTGATAAGCCTTTCTTAATTCATGCGGATGGGCTTTCACTTCCTCGCCTGTTTCTAAATCAACAAACGAATAAGGTCTATTTTCAAAATTGAAGTCCAACTCGTGTTCTTTGTGAACCACATGAAATAGAATAACCTCATGTTTGTTGTGGCGAAGGTGTTGAAGCGACTGAAAGACTTCTTCCACTTGTTTGGAATCGTCGAGCATATCGCTGAACACAACCACCAAACTTCTTCTGTGAATACGCTCTGCTATTTCATGAATGACTGCAGACACGTGGCTGTTGCTTTTGTAGGAAGTCGCACTTTGCTCGAGCCATTTCTCCATTTCCGAATACAAGTAATGAATATGTGCCTGGCTGCTTCCCGCTTTGGTATGAACCATCAGATCATTTGCGAAAACACTTAAGCCAACGGCATCGCGCTGACGCTTCATGAGTTCCATAATGCTGGCTGCGCCGTACAAAGCAAACTTCAACTTATTCCATTCCTTCCCCTCTGCATTTTTTATAGTTGGAAAAAGCATGGACGAAGAAACATCGACTACCAACTGACAACGCAAATTGGTTTCTTCTTCATATCGTTTAACGAAATGCTTATCGGTTCGCGCTAATAATTTCCAATCGAGATGACGTGTAGATTCTCCGGCGTTATATAAACGATGCTCTGCAAATTCTACCGAAAAACCATGATACGGAGAACGATGCATTCCCGTAATAAAACCTTCAACCGCTTGTTTGGCGAGCAATTCAAGCGATGAATAAGATTGTATGTATGAACGATCGAAATTTATTGGCATTTCGTAAAATTAGGCTAATTGCAAATATGAAATAAAAGTGGACACAAAAATCAATTACTTTGTAACTATGGACATAACTATTAACACCCCCGCATTATTGTTCCCAGCCATAAGCTTAGTCATGCTTGCATATACCAATCGGTTTTTGGCATTAGCAAATGTTATTCGGAATCTTCATGACAAATACAAAGGCCTCGAGCCGAAGGAAGCGGCACTTCTATACGCTCAAATAAAGAATTTAAAATTTAGATTAAGACTCATTAAGAATATGCAAATCTTCGGTGTACTGAGTTTCGCACTGGCCATTGTCTCTATGTATTTTATTTATCGTGAAGAAATGAACTTGGCTGAATTCACGTTTGCGACAGCACTAATTCTTTTCTGCATTTCCCTTTTCCTTTCCTTAATTGAATTGATTAATTCAACTCGTTCACTTGAAATTGAGCTAAGCGATATGGCGGGGCTGGAAGATAGTATTTTGGACTATTTGAAGAAGATGATAAAGTAGACCGCTTCGCGGATGACACAACAAGTTGTGATGACCGCTATGCGGATGACGCTACGCGATGACGACTGCGTCGATGAGATTATCGGATGGCGACGACTGAACCGGTTAGTTCAATGGGTTCGGTGAAAGATGACGTTGTAATTTGAAGTGACCACGTGTACGCGTCTATTTGCGCATAAAATTCATTTCCATAAACGTTTCCGATCCAGGCTTGATTGGGGTCTTCGGAATAAAAAATGCGTTCACCGTATCTATTGTAAATGCTGAAGGCATATTGAATTTCATTCAAATTGAATCCAGATAGTACAGGAAAGAACACATCATTCAATCCATCATCGTTTGGCGAAAAAGAGTTCGGAACAAAAACCATTTCTTCCCGATTGACAAAAATGGTGTAACACGTAGAGTCTGCACATCCGTATTGATTGCTCACTTCCAAGCAAGCCTCGAACGAACTTCCTATGGTTTCAGAAAAAGTATATTGTGTCTCTGTATTGCCAGATAATTCACCGTTTACATTCCATTGATTGGTGGTATTTCCTAAAGACAGATTAGTAAACTCAATCAATGGATTATTTAAAGAAGGGGTGATAGGAGTCCATTGAAAGGCGGCAACTGGAAACAAATCGATACACACTAAATCGGTTTGAGAAACAGAATTCACACAACCGTTTCCGTCAGTTGATGTTAATGCAACAGTGAAACATCCAGCCGATTGAAAATTGTAATTAAAACTTCCGCATCCACTGCCAACATTCACTCCATCTATACTCCACACACAACTCGAAAGCGCGGTAGCTGAATTGCTATTGAATTGCACATTCAACGGAGCACAACCCGTTGCTGCGGAAGATGTAAAACTAAATTGCGGAAGCGGAACCACCTGAATAGTTATTGTATCGGCACCGCCGCAACTTCCAGCTATGGTATAAATCGCTTGAAAAACACCTACTCCGAGAGCCGCCGGACTTACCATTCCACTGGAATTAACCGCGTTTCCACTCCAAGTTCCTCCCGCATTTGCCACCTGAAGCTGCTCTGAACTTCCATTTACACACAAAGGATTTATTGGAGTAATGGCGGCGCTCAGCGCTGAGGTCACCTGAATATTTATTGTTGAAGGAGAAGTGCAGTAAGCATCGCTATCGAATGTAATCGCTGAATTTCCAGAACCTGCGGAGCTTGGAAGAAATGCTCCCGTGTTCAAGTCTGTGATTCCTGCGCCACTCCACAGACCTGGCTCGTTGGGCGAATTTAAATCAAAAACAAGGTCTGAGATACAGAAAGGACCAGCCGTATTGATTACTGAAGGCGTGGCTGCATCAACAACAATGCTGGTAGTATAGGTTGAAACGCAGTTACCTATTGCGACCAAGCATGTATAAGTTCCGGCAGCCAAAGGGGTGACTGAAATAATTGTAGGATTTTGAGTGAGTGAAGAAAAAACATTCGGGCCACTCCACAGATAGGTTGCTCCTACCACCGAAGTTGCTACCAGATTCAAAGCGCTACCTTCACACAAAGGAGAATTCGAGCTTATAGCAGAAATTGG
>JBIKVX010000041.1:0-10911 GCA_044356625.1 Flavobacteriales bacterium
CTAAGTGGTGGAGCATTCCAGAGGTTGTTTTGGTTCCTCAGTTTTACGACGAGCCTTTGTACATTCAAGGATACGTCGACAATGCAAAGCAATTCGACTTGAAGGAATATGATCGTGTGCTGTTTAGTTTTCACGGATTGCCGGAACGTCAGTTAGACAAATTGTACGACGATAACAAGTGTCGCAATCACAGCTGCGAGCACGAGATTAACGAAGAGAATCACATGTGTTACAAGGCAACGTGTTATGCTACTGCTCGGGCTATTGCAGCGGGAGTAGGACTTTCAGAAAGTGAATACACCGTGTGTTTTCAGAGTCGCTTAGGCAAAGGATGGATAGAGCCTTTTTCAGACGATATCATTAAGGAACTCGGAGACAAAGGAGCGAAAAAGCTCTTGGTATTTTCTCCCGCTTTCGTTGCTGATTGTCTGGAAACAACCATTGAAATTGGAGAAGAATACCAAGAGCTTTTTGAAGAACACGGAGGCGAAAAAGTTCAACTTGTTCCGAGCTTGAACGACTCGGAGGTGTGGATAGACGCCCTTGTTAGTATTTCAAAACCTTACCTGTCTGCTTAGCCCCATTCACATAAACTGAAAGTAGATATGTCCCTGAAGCAAGCGCTTCGGTGCTAATAGAGGTTTGTCCAACACCCATTCCTTGCATCAATTTTCTTCCGGTTAAATCGTGGATCTCATAGTTGAATGGTCCTTCCACTTTCAACGTTAATTCATTCTGCATCGGATTCGGATAGGCTTCCACACTGAATGCATTTTCTTCACCCACGAATTCTAGATAGTCGTTGATGTTGTAAGTGGTGTTCGTGATAATGGCAGGATTCCAATCGAAGAAGATGTAAGCCGTGTTGGTGATTTCACTAAACAATTCGTTGCCTAGATTTTCACGAATGCGGAAGGTTAAATGACCTTGACTCAACTCCTGACTTACGCTGCTGTCTGGCAACCAGATGTTGTTGAATTCAAATCGAAGAATTCCGTTGCCCAAGCTCACCACATTTATTCCGTGCGTAGAATGCAGCAATTGGAAAGTAGACCAGTCTAATTCTGCATCGAGCGTGTCTATGATGAAGATGTTTTGCGCAGGAGCAGTTCCTGTGTTTTGAAAACGAATGGTGTATTCCAGTTCATCGTCTACGTACCAGTCAATTGTACTTTCTTGGAATGATGTACCATTGTCTGCATGAAATGATTTTTTGAAAACTGTTTTGTCATTCGGATCGTAGCTGTTTCCTAAAATTTGAAGCAAACCACCGTTGTTGTTTCCTTCGTAGCAGTCGGTGCCGTTTGAAGATGTTATGGTTGAAGTGAACATATGTTGTTCACCATTGATTAATCCAGACGGCAGCGTGAAGCTGAGGTAGTCAGTAGTACTGAAAGATGTTTGCGTGGAGTTAATGGTCCACGTGATGGAGTTACCAGTGATTACGTAGTTCGGATTAAGAATGGAAGATGTATTCAATGTCACGTTAACGGGCCAGTTCAAGGTAAGGGTGTATGGTGTTGCCCCTGGACCGTAATTCCCCCAATTCAATCGAATGGTTGCAGTATTACCTTGGTAATACCCAATCCATGGGGTTACGGTAGTCCATAGGTCTGAACACAAGGCCACATTTCCTGAGCAATAGACCGGAATAGACAAGGGTTGGGTAATGCTTGTCATAGAACCATTGATTCCAAAGCCGTTGTTATTGTTCGGCATTGCACTTCCGTTGTCTGATAGCCACGCTGAACTTACGGTTGCCATAGCCATGCTTGTTACTCCGTAGATTGATCCGCAATAGCTGAAGTATCCGCTCGAGTCTGAATACACAGTGACGTTCGCTGAATTGGGTGTTGTCCAACCTAAGGTGATTGGCGCACCCATCAATGGTGATTCACCAGGATTTTGAATGCCATTTCCATTGGCGTCGCAAAAGACATAACCACTGTAGCACAGATATGGGTATGGATTGAAGTTTCCACATTGGATCGGAATGTTGTTCAACATTTGAGACCCACCGAATTGACAGTCTGTTCCCATTGCATCAATAACAGGTGTAGTAGTTGTGTATCCCATATTGGCAAGGTAATTTGGGCTAATAGAAATGGAGAGTGAATCGTCCCAAAATCCTGGAAGATTTGCGTTGTAATAACCAGCAGTATTTGTGGTAACCGTTGTAAAGCTTCCGTTCTCTAAATTGGTTACTGTTATAGGAGCATTTGAAAGAACATATTCACCACTTTCGTACAATCCGTTGTTGTTTCCATCACAGAAAACATATCCACCTGTGCACAACGATCCTGTTGCAACTTGAAAGGTATCGCAATCGCTGAATACGCATCCGTTGTTAAACGTAGCGTTCAAGCATGTTACGACATAATCAACTCCGTATACATTCGGCAGGTAGACACTCGATTGGGTTGAAAATTGTCCACTTCCCATTGCCTCTCCGGCCTGGTTGTATGGAGTAGCAATCCACTCGAAAGCTGAAATGCTGCTGTTATTCGTTGTGGAATAACCAATAACATTGTTTTGCATGTTCGTTTGAATAATGTTTGTTGTGCACGGTGGCGTGTCGAAACAATTCAGTTGAATTGAAATCGTGTAAGCGCCGAAACCGGAAGACGTGAATTGATTGTACGAACTGGAATTTACTGTGTATCCGTTTTGTGCAAGCCACAACGGATCTATGGTAACCAACAAGGGACCAGAAGGCAACCCCGTGATTGAATTTACCGCAGTGTTGTTCAAAGTAATGTTCTGTGCAGCGGCCATCCAAATGTTAGAGATTGTTGCAGGAATCGGAGTCGTAATTGTTTGTTCATTGACCCCATCTCCGTCACAATCAACACCCACGAATGAATACAATTGAATAGAGCATCCTCCGATGGTTACTACATTATAGTTATTTGCGCTTGTCTGATTTTGTGGATTGTACACTGTTGTTGTTATAGTGTATGTCCCAACAGCCATATAATTATGCGAAGTGCTAGGCGAAACCGTGATAGTAGTTCCGGCGCTCGATGTTCCTGCATTGTGAGTCGTTGTTGTGCCATCACCCCAATCGATAGATATTGCAAATTGAAATCCAGTGAAATTGGTTCCAAGAATAATTTGATTGATTTCAGCATTTGATCCAGTTGTAGCTGGGTTTAATGCCGAGAAAGACATGGTGATTAAGGAATCACAATTGTAATCAGTCACTTGATTATTCTGGGTCTGAAGCCCTGTAATCTCAAATCCTTGGGCAAAGGTCCCAAAGGATACAACACAGAAAAAAACGGCTATTAAATTACGCATAGTGTATGGGTTTGATAGTAAGACGTTTATTTTGCTGTTTTGGTTGCCTGACCAATTCTCCATCTTAATCCCACGTAATAATTCGCACCGAACATAGGTCCGTATACTTGCGATGCATCGAAGAATTCTGATGAAGGATTTTCACTTAAATAAATTGGATGATGAATCATGTATCCGGTTAAGTTTTCTCCACCGGCATAAAACTCTAAGTTTTCTTTCATGAAGAAAGAAACTTGCGCATTCAAGGTCCAATAGGAAGGGCTATAGATGCTGCTGGCAACAACGTAATCCGATTGATTCGCCAATCGTTGAGAACCGAGCCAGCGCGCGGTGAAATCGAAATTCCACTTTTGCGATTTTGCATTTTCTTTCGTGGAGTAGGCCAGGTTTATGAATACACGATGCTTCGCTACAAGCGGACGCTCTTTCAAGCCTTCGGTGTAGGTGGTTTGGGCATCGAGCCAACGATAGGCTAGACGGATTTCACTTCTTTTGATTGGGCTGAAGGTAAAGTCGGTTTGAATAGCATTCGCGAAACTTTTTCCAGATAAATTATACAAGGAAAAAGATCCTGCTGTTTCATAATCTGCTACCAATTGATTTTGGAAGTTGGTGTGAAATGCATCCACTGTCAATGTAGCCGTTCTGTGAAAAAACTTTGTGTTATGCACCAATACAATTCCGGTGTTCACGGCTTCTTCCATTTCAAAACCGAATGGATAGTCTGGATAGTCGGTAGTGGCGTTTGCAGGTAAAATCCATGCTCTGTTTCCCGCAAGGGCAGAAAGATGATCGACTACCATTTGCGGCGAACGATATGCTTTTCCAGAACTTATTTTAATGTTCGTCTTTTCGGTAATGGAATAACGTGCATGAATGCGCGGAGTGAAGAGCATTCCGTATAAGTTGTTATAGTCTTCACGCAATCCCGCAACGATTTGTAGTCTTTCCGATGGACTCGCATTCAATTCTGCGAAGGCCCCGTAGCTTGTTTCTACACGATTCAAATTTCCAACAAAAGAAGTAAGCGATTCGCGGTAATCGTCTGCTGTAGCAGATGCGCCAAGGGTGATGTTATATCCTTCTGCAAGTTCATTCGCGAACATCAAATTCACACGAGCACTTTTCTGAACGCCATCGTAGATGCGGGTACCGTAGATTCCACGTTGCTTATTGAAACCGATGCTAATTTGACTTCCTAAACTTTTATGTCCGTGTTCATCGAACATATAACCGTTTTTGGCGGTGAATTCCGCGTGCTCTGTTTTCGAGTTTGAAATCCAAGGCGTGAACGGCACGACTCCTTGGTTGCGGTAGTAATTGATTTGTCCGCTCTCGGTATTGAATTGTCCGTATGAGATTCCATATTCACCGCGCAATCCTTTTGCACCTGTGTATTGCCAAGCGTTGCGAAGGAGGTAGTTTTTCACCAGCGGATTATCGAGGAATCCATCGTTATTCGTGTCGTACAATTTCTGTGAACTTGATCCGTGTGCTTGTAATTGGTAGTTCCATTTTTCACCAAGTGCTTGATTCGAGAGAATGTTCGTTTCGTAGCGTCCAGCAGAACTGGCGTACAAATTCAAGAACAAACTTTCTTTCATGGTTGAAGCCTTATGAGCTACGTTAATTTGTCCTGTTACGCCTTCGTATCCATGCACCACAGATCCAGCACCTTTCGCAATGGAAATCGAATTAATCCACGGTCCAGGAAGAAAGCTTAAACCTAACGTGCTTGAAAGTCCGCGCACAGCGGGCATGTTGTCGAAAAGAATTTGCGTGTACTTCCCATCTAAACCCAACATTTTAATTTGTCGCGTTCCTGTAATTCCATCGGTGAAAGATGCATCTACCGAACCGTTGGTTTCGAAGCTTTCGGAAAGGCTGCAGCATGCGGCTTTGCACAATTCTTTTTCGTTCATGACTTGAAACGTTTGCGGATCTTTTCCGTTGATGTGCGTTCCTCCATCGTGCTCGTCAATGTGTATGGTTCCGAGCGTGCTGTTTTCACGCAGATTGAATTTCACTTCTCTGATTGTACCCAATCCCGGATCAATAAACAACGAATCGCTGAAGTGCCCGGTAGACGTGACCATGAGCCATTTCGCTTCTTTCGGAATACCAATAGAAAACTCTCCTTCCGGATTGGTGACAGTGCCGAGTTGTGTTCCCTTGTAATAAACAAGCGCGTATACCGGATTCCCAGCATCGTCTAACACAACTCCTTTTACCTGCGCATTTCCAATCGTAATTATTGAAAAAAATGCGATGAGTGCAAGGATGTATTTCATGGATTACTTGTGTGGTTCCATGGTTCTGTACTTGCAGCATCCATGAACGCGACTGTATTGCACGTCAGTTGCATTCGACTTCTCCGTATCGTATCCAGCGGCATTGATTAGCGCGTGAATTTTGTCGATGGTGATTTTCGTTGGATTGTAAGTGATGGTTAAACGGTGAGCGGTTAAGTCGTAGTCGTATGCTACAACACCTTTTACATCAACCGCTTTTTCAATGGTTGTTTCACACATTCCACATGCACCAGCTACCCAGAAGTTCGTGGTGATGTTTTTTGTTTTTTGCGCAAACGCGCTGAATGAAAGCATGCATAAAGCAAGCACTAATATGTTTTTCATTTTTAAGAATTTTTTTGATATTTAACATTTCTAAACTATCCACTTTGTGGACCAATCCCGGAGGGACATATCCACTGTGTGGATTAATCCCGTTGGGATACATCCGCTTTGCGGACTAATCCTGAAAGGACCAATCCCGTTGGGATACATCCGCTTTGCGGACTAATCCTGAAAGGATGTATCCACTCTGTGGATTAATCCCGTTGGGATTTTTCTGCAACAGAAAAGAGAATACCTCTCAAAGATTAAGGGTACATGTGATGTTGGTTGAGCATTTGCCGATTGGCATTTTCCTTCAACATAAAATAAAAAATAAGTAGGCTCAGAGGTAGTGGCAAATAATTGCGGGGCAGAAGGAGATTCGCATTGCTCATGTTCGCTTTCGTATTGAAGGGCAACAAGCACATCTTCCGAGCAGCCTTCGGAATGGCAACAACCCTTGTGATCGGAGTGAGAATCGTCGTGGTGTTCGTCGCCAAATTCGAAGAAATGAATGGCTTGTAATTTTCCACAACAGAAGTGCAGCTTGGCTTCGAGACCGAAAGCCATTAAGCTGTAAAAGCCCAAAATAAAGATAAGGGTTAGCTTCCGCATATTTCAAAGGTAAAACATCTTTTGATGTATTTGCACGTTGTACCTTTGCAATCTAAAATAATTGAACAAATGAGCAATTCTATGGATATGTCAGATGTGTTCGTGAAACTTGGAATTCAAGCAGAGAATCTTGGAACCAGCACGGGACAGAACTTTTTTTCAAACGGCGATTTATTTGCGTCATTTTCTCCAGTTGATGGAAAAGAAATAGCCTCGGTTCAAGCCACCACGGCAGATGATTACAATCGTGTGGTAGAGGCTGCGCAAGAAGCATACAAGACATGGCGCATAATGCCGGCTCCAAAGCGCGGCGAAATTGTTCGTCAGTTTGGAAATCGCCTTCGCGATTACAAGCAAGAGCTCGGTATGTTGGTGAGCTATGAAATGGGCAAGAGCTTGCAAGAAGGTTTGGGTGAAGTGCAAGAGATGATTGACATCTGCGATTTCGCAGTGGGTCTTTCTCGTCAGCTTTACGGTTTAACCATGCACAGCGAGCGTCCAGGCCACCGCATGTATGAGCAATGGCATCCGCTTGGAATCGTTGGAATCATTTCAGCATTCAACTTCCCGGTTGCAGTATGGGCTTGGAATAGTGCATTGGCTTGGATTTGCGGAGACGTTTGTATTTGGAAAGGATCTGAAAAAGCACCGCTATGTGCAATCGCTTGTCAAAATATTTGGAATGAAATTGCTGCTGAAAACAATTTGCCTGAAGGAATTTCAAGCATCGTTTCAGGCGATGTGAAAGTGGGTGAGATGATGACTGTTGATACACGTGTTCCGTTGATTTCTGCAACAGGAAGCACGCGCATGGGTCGTATTGTGGGAGCGAAAGTAGCAGAGCGTTTCGGAAAGTCGTTGTTGGAGTTAGGTGGAAACAATGCGATTATAGTAACAGGGAATGCAGATTTGAAGATGACCATCATTGGTGCGGTGTTCGGTGCAGTTGGAACTGCTGGACAACGTTGTACTTCAACTCGTCGCTTAATTATTCATGAAAGTGTTTACAATGAGGTGAAAGAGAAGTTGGTTACGGCCTACGGACAGATTCGCATTGGAGATCCATTGGATTCGAACAATCACGTTGGACCGTTGATCGACACGCTTGCTGTTGATACGTATTTGAAAGCTATTGAGAAAGCGAAGTCTGAAGGTGCGAACTTCATTGTGGAAGGTGGCGTTGTAACCGGAGAAGGATTTGAGAGCGGATGTTACGTGAAGCCGTGTATTGCGGAAGTGAAGGACAGCAGTTTAGAAATTGTTCAACACGAAACGTTTGCTCCGATTTTATACATTATGAAGTACAAAGAATTGGACGAGGCTATTGCTATGCAGAACGGCGTTGTTCAAGGATTGTCGAGCGCGATTATGACAACCAACATGCGTGAAGCAGAGCGCTTCTTAAGTTGTGAAGGTTCAGACTGTGGAATTGCCAATGTGAATATTGGAACCAGCGGTGCTGAGATTGGCGGTGCGTTTGGTGGAGAGAAAGAGACAGGTGGTGGCCGCGAGAGCGGATCAGATGCTTGGAGAAATTACATGCGTCGTCAGACCAATACAATCAACTATTCAACCTCTTTGCCATTGGCTCAAGGAATTAAATTCGATTTCTAATGAAGGCTTGGATGCTCTTGTTTTTCGCTGCTTTCAGCGGAAGTGTTTTCTCACAATCGCATTTGATTGTGTTTAAAGTTGAAGACAAAAGCATCCCTTGTCGCATTGAATTGAAGTCCGATGTTCAGTGGGAAATCGTGAATGGCGCAGAGCGCATCCCAATTGAAATTAAATGGGGAAAAGACTCGACTTTCAAGTCGAGTCTTCCTCTTTTCAATACGTATTTTGAAGGAAAAAAGGAGAAGGGGATTCTAACGGGCGAGTGGGTAGATCCTACCCGCACGGGAGATTACCGCATTCCCTTTCAAATTATAGGAAACAAGATTCGCGAGTTCGACACGAAGGTTCACATTCCTGTTCATTTGAAATATAAAATCGTTTTCGAAGATGATTCTGTTCCTGCCATTTTGGATATGGCGGCAATAAGAGAGGAGTTTGTTGTTTACGGAACAGTACTCACTGAAACGGGCGACTATCGTTACTTGCAGGGTGAACCCTTCGAGAACAACCGTTTTTATTTATCGGCATTTGATGGAACACACTTGTTCTATTTAGCTGCTCAGTTAGTCGACAATAAGATTGAAGGTGTCTTCATGAGTGGCAAGCATTATATGGCGAAATTCAAAGGTGAGGCCGATGCTAATTTTGAGTTGCGCGAGGCCGATGAACTGACTTGGATGAAGAATCCCAAGGATGTTTTGAAATTGAAATTAGATGTTGACGCAAAAACCGAACGTTCATTCGGTGAGAAAGATTGGAAGGAAAAAGTAACCTTGGTTCAAATCATGGGAACGTGGTGTCCGAATTGCACCGACGAATCGCGATTTGTGAAGTCGATGTATGAAAAGTACAGTGTGCAAGGGCTGCAGGTGGTTCCCGTTTCTTTCGAGCGTGGAGCCGACAAGAAAATTTCGTTTACACGAATCAATTCGCAAGCGAAGCAAATGTCGCTGCCTTATCCGGTTTATTTAGGAAGTGGTGCAGAATCGCCGCAGAAATCGGCAGCTATGGTGTTTTCACAATTGAATCACGTGATGTCATTTCCAACGTTAATCTTAATTGGTAAAGATGGAAAGGTGAAAAAGGTCTGGACGGGTTTTTATGGTCCAGGAACGGGGGTGCATTATAGAGAACACACTGCTGAGATTGAGGATGCGCTTTTGAGATTGCTTCGCAAAGATTGATGAATCAAAGATTGCTTCGCAAAGGATTATATCTTTTACGGAGTAAATCTTTCGAAGAATCTTACGAAGTATCTTGTGAAACATCTTTAGTAGAATCTTGTATCACATCTTTCGAAGAATCTTCCTAATCCTGAATCAGAAATAATTTCTTCAAAGATTCCCCATTCGAATTCGAGCATTCCACGAAGTACATTCCGTTGGTCCAGTTGGCGCAAGGGATGTGTGTGGTGCGATCTTGAGAGGATTCAGAATAAATAAGTCTTCCGTCTAGAGCGAAAATCTTACAAGTGAATGTGGGAGAAAGAAAAGGGTTTTCAACGTTGAATACGTTGTATGCTGGATTCGGGTAGCAGTTGATTTCTTGGGTTGTTTCTTCTTCAACGCCAATGGTGTTTTGCTGATAAACGCGAATGTAATCGACAGTCATTTCAGCAGGGAAAATAGTAGATGCATTTGGACTTCCAGGCCAATTTCCACCTACAGCAACGTTTAGTATGAAGAAAAATTCATTGTGAAATTCTTCGGTTCCTGATACATTGTTTAAAATGTTCTTTGTGTAGTAGATATTTCCATCTACATAAAAACGAATAGAAGAAGGATTCCAAATGATTGAATAGACGTGGTATTCTTCCACATCGGTGTAATATTGACCGCCTTGGTAGACGTGTCCATTGTTGTTATAGTGAACGGTGCCGTTGATATAGGCATTGTTGTTCACGTGTTCCATGATGTCAATTTCGCCGCATTGCGGCCAACTAACGGAACCAATGTTTTGTCCGAGCATCCAGAAGGCAGGCCAAAGACCTTGTCCGGCAGGAGCTTTTAATCGCCCTTCTACCTTTCCATATTCAAAAGAAAATTTGTCTTTTGTAATAAGACGGGCAGAAGAATAGTTGCTCGTATTAATGGTTTGCTCTTTGGCAAGGATGTGAAGTTCGCTATTGCTAACGAAGCTGTTGTTTGTGCTGGCGGTGTAGTATTGAAGTTCGTTGTTTCCCCAACCCCAATCACCGGTGCCAAGCTCATGTGTCCATTTGGAATTGTCAATGGTTGTTCCATTGAACTCATCGGACCAGATGAGATTCCATGTTTGCCCTTGCGCGTGGCCGAAGCCACACGCAAAGACGAACAAGAATAATTTACTTTTCATTATTTGATAATAACGGTTTCGCGAACGCTATTGTAGTTGTTAGAAACTCTGATTTGGTATGCACCTTTTGATAGGTTTTCCAAATTGATTTCGGTGTTTGACTGGAACACTTTCATGTCTTGAACTTTTCTTCCTGATAGGTCGAATACTTCAACGTTGTATGGAAGAGCCAAGTTGCTATTGATACGTACCATTCCGTTTGAAGGGTTTGGATAAACTGAAAGAGTGTTCGATGTTTCTTCTACAGAAATAATACATAATTCACAGCTTTCCCAACATACAGCAGGAAGAGTTTCAGCATCGATTGCAGTGATAACACGATTGGTGAAACCGTCTGTTGTAATGGTACAAGTTGTTCCAGCAACAAGGTTTTCTTGTCCAGCCCATGAATCGAATGCGAACTTGTATTCGTATGTGCCAGGAGTCAAAGGAA
>JBIKVX010000042.1:0-10898 GCA_044356625.1 Flavobacteriales bacterium
CGCGGAGCGATTACTTTTCTAAAATATTCTTCATTGCCTCTTTGCAAGGTTTTACGAGGCGCTCCAATTCCTTTTCTTTTGCACCACCACGAGAATATTTGCTTTGAATTTTTCCTGATTTTATCTCTAATTGTGATCGCAGCTTACTTAATCTCTTGGTGTCACCCTCATTTTTCGCTTTAATAATTTTAAACATTGTTGCGCATAAATCCTCGGAATCTTTCTCAATTTCCTTCCTTTCTTTTTTAGTTAATACTGGCTCTGAATCAGATTCGCCACCTCCCTCTATCGTAAAATTGATCGGAATAGTTAATGTCACACGAACCGGAACTCCATTCTGTTTACCGGGATTGAATTTCCCTAACTTTTTGCATGCTCTAATAGCTTCCCGATCCAAGCCTTCTCCATCTTTAACTCCTTTCAAAATACTAAAATTTGACGTTGTCCCGTCTTTTTCAACAACGAATCGCACAAATACAGTTCCTTCGATATTGTTAATCTTTTCCAATTCTGGATATGAAATATTTTCACTCAAGAAGGTATACAAAGCAATTTCCCCTCCCGGATAAGCAGGCATCTCTGCCACATAACCAAATGGTACGCTTTCTTTGGGTTGAATAAATCTTGCTTCAACTTTGAATACAACGCCTTTGGAATTTAGGTCAAACCCTTTTTCATTCTTGCAATCCCAAAAAATCTTATTACTACCTGCAGAAACAGTATGCCCAACGTCACCAGTTACCATTTCCATGGGACCCTTCCAGGTTTCTCCTTTATCATATGAAGCGTACAAATAAATATCGGACGGAGACTCCGTCTTCAAGGTGTAGTAGACAACAAATTTCTCATCCAACACTTCCGCCCGAATATCAAACGTAGTGGGTTTATCTACAATTTCTGATAGTTCTGCAGAATACTCCGAACTAACTCCAGTTCCGCTGGTATCCTTTTGACCAAAACACCAAAAATAACTGAGTAAGGAAATAAGTAATAATGTTTTTCTTTTCATAGATTAATAATTCGTCATTAAAGTGCTATAAATTATTTTTCCAACATCAATTTTCTAGTCTCTTCAAAGCAAGGCTGAACAATTCTATCTAATTCTTTTTCATGAAGGCTCCCTTTTGCATATCTCTTTTCAAGAGCCGCTGCTTTTATTTCAAAGTCGGCAGTGAGTTTATTCATCTTCTCTGTATCGCCAGATACTTGTGCTGCTGCCATTTCCGAAAGGGCGGTGCATATGTACCTGCCGTCGATTTCTATTTTCCAAAGCTCCATCTTACTCAATTTCACTTCTTCTTCAGAGCCTTCCAAAGTAAATTTAATGGGAATGGTTAAGTTGACGCGCTGAGGCACATCGTTTTGTGTGCCTGGATTGAATTTGCCTAATTGCTTGCAAGCGAAAAGAGCTGTACTGTCTAACCCCGCACCATCTAAAACACCGCGTTGGACTTTGAAGTGAGTCGGGGTTCCGTCCTTCTCAATTACAAACATCACATAGACCGTCCCTTCTATGTTCATTGATTTCTCACGCTCCGGGTAAGTAATGTTTTCCCGCAAATTTTTATACAAGGCTTCCTCTCCACCCGGATAAGAAGGCATCGTTTGTACATAAGTATAAACTGGCTCTTCCTTTTGACCGAAAACCAAAATAGAAGTTAATACTACCGCAAATAGTGAAATTATTTTTTTCATTAAATAAAAATAAAACAATCTCACTCAAAACCAACAAATACTTTACAGATTAACCCCCAAAAGGATGACACAACACGTTGTGATGACCTTCTTCGAAGGATGACACAACACGTTGTGATGACCGCTTCGCGGATGACACGACAAGTCGTGATGACAATCTACGATTGATGACCACTGCGTGGATGACGCTCCGCGAAGCGGTCATCACAAAGTGTCATCGGCAAAGCCGTCATCAGCTTTGCTGTAAAAGGAAAAGCCCTCCGAAGAGGGCTTTCCTATTTCTTAAAAAGAAATTATTTTTTTACACGTTCTGCTACTGCTTTGAACGCTTCTGGGTGATTCATTGCTAAGTCTGCAAGAACCTTACGGTTCAATTCAACTCCATGTGCGTGAATTTGACCCATGAATGCGCTGTATGACATTCCGTGCTGACGAGCACCGGCGTTGATACGAGCAATCCACAAAGAACGGAAATCGCGCTTGCGAAGTTTACGTCCGATGTAAGCATAACATAATGCTTTTTCTACTGAGTTTTTGGCTACTGTCCAAACGTTTTTACGTGAACCGAAATAACCTTTTGCCATTTTAAGAACTTTTCTTCTTCTGGCTCTACTGGCGACTGCGTTTTTACTGCGTGGCATAACTTTTTGTTTTTAGGCTAAGGTGTTCTTTCGAACTTAAGACCTTTTACCGGGTTAAACTTTACCTTGCTTCTTTAATGAATTAACATTAGGCTACAAGCAACTGCGCCTTAATCGATTTCTCGTCAGATGGGTTTACATAACCAGTCTTTGTCAAGTTGCGCTTTTGCTTAGTGCCCTTCTTGGTCAAGATGTGACTTTTGTACGCATGCTTACGCTTAATCTTACCGGATCCAGTTACCTGGAAACGCTTCTTAGCGCCGGATTTTGTTTTCGCCTTTGGCATTTTATTTAGGTGTTAGAATTATTTCTTTTTTGGGTTTATCACAACAAACATTTTCTTCCCTTCCAACTTCGGCAACAACTCTGGAGTTCCTAACTCTTCAAGTTCTTGAACGAATCTCAACAATAATATCTCTCCACGTTCTTTAAAAACAATGGAACGTCCTTTAAAGAAAACGTAAGCTCTTACCTTACTTCCCTCTTTCAAAAACTCTTGCGCGTGCTTCAACTTAAATTGAAAATCGTGATCATCCGTGTTAGGACCAAAACGAATCTCTTTTACAGTTACGTTCACCTGCTTCGCCTTCATTTCCTTCTGCTTCTTCTTCTGATCATACAGAAACTTGCGGTAGTCAATGATTCTACAAACCGGTGGAACGGCATTTGGCGAAATCTCTACGAGATCTGCTTCTAAATCTTGAGCCAGTTTTAATGCCTTTTCTCTAGAATACACTCCAACTTCAACATTCTCACCTACCAAGCGTACCTCGGCTGCTGTAATGCGATCGTTAATTTTGTGTTCTGGTTCAAAGATGCGTCTGCCTCTCATCTCGCGCTTTATGATATTTCCTCCTTGTTTATTAAATTTCTTTCAACATGTTAGCCACTTCATCGTTCACCATGGTAGCGAAATCTTCAACACTAAATACACCCAAATCTCCTTCGCCTTTTTTTCGTGCAGATACTGAGTTTGCTAGCATTTCAGTCTCACCAACCACCAACATGTAGGTCACTTTTGCAAGCTCCGCTTCACGTATTTTCTTTCCCACTTTTTCGTTAGTATCGTCAACGAGGGCGCGAATATCGGAAATTTCTAGCGTATTTGCTACTTTTTTTGCGTATTCGTTGTATTTCTCGCTAACGGGTAAAATTCTTACTTGCTCTGGTGACAACCACAATGGGAATTGTCCTGCGCAGTGCTCAATTAAAATCGCCACAAAACGCTCCATACTTCCGAACGGCGCGCGGTGAATCATAACAGGTCTGTGCTTCTGATTGTCCGATCCCGTATATTCCAATTGGAAACGTTCCGGAAGATTGTAATCCAATTGCACAGTACCCAATTGCCACTTTCTTCCAATGGCATCGCGAACCATGAAATCTAACTTCGGTCCGTAGAAGGCAGCTTCACCGTATTCAACCACTGTGCGAAGTCCTTTCTCATTCGCTACTTCCTGAATAGCCAATTCCGCTTTCTCCCAATTCTCATCTGTACCAATGTATTTCTCACGATTAATCGGATCGCGAAGCGAAACCTGCGCCAAGAAATCATGGAAATTCAAAGTCTTGAAAATATAGAGAACCAAGTCAATTACTTTTCCTATTTCCTCTTTCACCTGATCTGGCGTGCAGAAGATGTGTGCATCGTCTTGAGTAAATCCACGTACACGTGTTAAGCCGTGCAACTCTCCTGTTTGCTCGTAACGATAAACTGTTCCGAATTCAGAAAAACGAAGTGGTAAATCTTTGTAACTGCGCGGTTCTGCGTTGTAGATTTCGCAGTGATGCGGACAGTTCATGGGCTTCAACATATACATCTCTCCTTCTTGCGGAGTGTGTATCGGTTGGAAACTATCTGCACCATACTTTGCCCAGTGACCGCTGGTTTCATACAATTCTTTCGAACCAATGTGCGGAGTAATGACTGGCTGATACCCTGCTTTTTTCTGAGCAACAGTTAAGAAGTTTTGCAATCGCGTGCGCAAGTCGGTTCCTTTCGGCAACCAAAGTGGTAAACCGCTTCCAACTCGTTGAGAAAAATGGAACAATCCCATTTCCTTTCCGAGTTTTCTGTGGTCACGTTTCTTCGCTTCTTCCACCTGAACCAAATATTCTTCAAGTTCAGCTGCTTTCGGAAAAGTGATGGCGTAAACACGCGTCAACATTTTATTTTTCTCATCGCCTCTCCAATATGCACCCGCGACATTCATAAGCTTCGCAGCTTTTATGAATCCGGTGTTTGGAATATGCGGGCCGCGACACAAGTCTGTAAAATTTCCTTGTGTGTAGAACGTGATTTCTCCGTCTTGAAGTCCTTCAATCAATTCTAATTTATATTGATCTCCCTTCTCTGTGAAGTAAGAAATCGCATCGGCTTTCGACACTTCCTTGCGAACGAATTCATTCTTCTGACGCGCCAATTCCAACATTAATTTTTCCACCTTCGAAAAATCTTCTTGGGTGAACGGCTTTCCTTCGAAATCTACATCGTAATAAAATCCGTTTTCAATAGGAGGACCAATGGCCAACTTAACGCCTGGATAAAGAACTTCTAAGGCTTCTGCCATGAGGTGAGCAGAGCTGTGCCACATTGTGGACTTTCCATTCTCGTCGTTCCACGTGAGCAACTTTACCGTGGCGTTATCGGGAAGTGGACGCGATGCGTCTACAACTACTCCGTTGACTTCTGCGGCAAGCACGTTACGTGCAAGACCTTCGCTAATTTGAGCAGCCAATTGCATTGCAGAAGTACCTTCTTCTACAGAACGAACGCTACCATCGGGTAAAGAGATGTTTAACATAGTGAAAAATGAGGTGCAAAGATAGCGACAACGTGGCTATTCTATTTTAAGAACTTTGCAATATTCGGTTTGAAATAATTCGTGCTCTTCATCACCTTTCCATCTTCGCGATAGATCGGCAGACCGTTATCGTCGAGCTTACTCATATTGCTTCGCTGAATCTCTGCGAAGATCTCTCCCATTTGCTCTTGGAGACCGTGCGCATTCATTGTCCCGCAGAGGATGTAAAGCATATCTCCTAACGCATCTGCTATTTCAACGATATCGCCATTCTGAGCGGCTTCCAGATATTCTTCGTTCTCTTCCTTCATTAAATTGAAACGCAGCGTGTATTCGCGTTCTTCCAATTCACCTGTTGGTGTTTTGCGAACAGGAATGCGAAAGGCGTTGTGAAATTCTTCTACACAACCGATGAGGTGCGAAAGCGATGGATTTTTTTCATTATTCATACTTCGAAAATAATTCAATGCGCGTGAAAGATTATTTTTTCTTATTCACACAATTTAACAAAGTCGGAATTCGTTAGAGTAGTAAGGTTCACCCGATCGGGTGTAGGTTTTGGTTAAGGATTCGAAAACGCTCTTCAACGGAAGGGCGTTTTTGATTTTCAAGCAATAAAAAAGGGTTCCGAAGAACCCTAATCTATACTCTATCAAAGTATTATTATTTCGCCACTGGGCCGAAGTATTTTCTTTCTTGGATACGACTTGCTTTACCGGTAAGGCTGCGCAAGTAGAAGATGCGTGCACGACGCACTTTACCACGTTTGTTCACTTCAATTTTATCAATGAAAGGTGAAGCAATTGGGAAGATACGCTCAACACCAACACTGTTCGACATTTTGCGAACGGTAAAGGTTTCTGTTGAACCTGTTCCTCTTCTTTGGATTACTACTCCAGAGAATGTTTGAAGACGCTCTTTCGCTCCTTCAATAATTTTATACGTTACAGAAATGGTATCACCTGCAGAGAATTTTGGGTATTCTGCGATTGGGTTAATTCTGCTTTCAAGTTCCTTAATGCGGTTCATAGTCGTCTGATTTTCGTCCCTAAAAATAGGGCTGCAAATATACGCATTATTCTGAAAGGAACAAGAGAGAGTTCATTTTTTTTTGATTTCCCTCCCGAACGTCCCATTTTATTGCTGTTCTCTCGGCTTCTTGTCCTTGTGTTTCCATCGCTTGTGCGTCCACAACCACAAATACGGCTCTTTATAAATATCGTCGGCCACGCGATCATTCGCCAACTGAATAAGACCTCCTGTATCGAAATCTCTCGGAGATTCAGTCAGAACTTCAAAGTACGATTCGTAATAACCTCTTTTCACTTTATTCAGATGTCCGAATACAACAGGCAGGTTCAAATCCTTCGCATATTTCTCAGCGCCGAAATAGGCGGGCGTTTCAATACCAAGAAAGTCAATCCAAACACATTTCTTAGGATCGGCTGGCGATTGATCCACAGCGAAGACCATTCCCATAAGCTCGCCATGGTGCTCTTCCAAGTACTCCTTGGTTGCACGTGTAGATACTAACTGCATTCCATATTTCTTGCGAGATTCACGCATCTTGCGATCGAAATACGGATTACTCAATCGCTTGTATATACCTACAAGCGGCATTTGACATTGCATGGGTGCAGCCAATGCCCACATTTCCCAATTGGCATAATGTCCGCCGCACAGAATGATACTCTGCCCCTTCTCTGAGTAATTCTTTAGTAACTCTGGATTGTGAACCACAAAGCGCGCGCGCAATTGACTTTCTGTCACCGAAAAATTCTTAATGACTTCAAGAATGAGGTCACAGAAGTGTCTGTAAAAATCCCAAGCAATTTGCTCTCGCTCTTTTTTTGTTTTGGTTGGAAAGACCAATTCCAGGTTGTACATGACCACCTTTTTTCGGTAGCCCATGCACACATACAAAATGAAGAACGCTAAATCAGATATTCGATAAAGAATGAAATAAGGCAGCAAACTCAAGGGCTTCAGGAAAAGCCAAAACAACAATCGACTCATGCCTATTACAAGTTCTGAATCAGATTTTTCTTCGGATATTTCACTGTGAATCGTAATTGACGCTTCTCTGTTCTCTCGGGTTCAACGGTCATCTTCCACGTTATTTTTCCGGTTGCAGCATCCTGTGTAGCACCCGAAAGTTCTTCCACTGCCACTTCCAAATCTGCATTCTGCGTAAGTGGAACTTGATCGTAGACTTCAATATTGATAGCCTTCTTCTTCGTGTTTACGATGGTAATTTCATACGCCTTGGAGGTAGATTTCTTCACTCCGAAAACACTCGTCTTACAGAAGTCTTTAACCTGGTCACGCTTCACCGTAATGGCATTGTCGCGTCCCAAAGACAGTTGAAGCGTATCGTTTGCAAGGGCAGGATCTATGTATCCGTTTCCAACAAAAGTTCCTTTGAAATAAATGTTGCTTTCTCCGCTTAATAAGCTGTATTGCATCCAATCGATGATGTCGGCTTGCAAGTATGCTGCTGCTTCCAACTTCGGAATAGCTACGTATTTGTATGAAGCTTTCAAACGTTGCTTTTGCATCACCACTTCAACAGGCTGATTGTCGCTAGCGATGTCATATTTGATGGAAATCTTGAATTCAGTGCTTACTGAATTTGAAGTAACTGTAGTGAATGAAGCAGACGTTTGCATGCTGTTCAACATATAAGAAGACTTGTCCATTTCTGCCACATATCCTGATGCCATGGCTGCAGGTTTCTGCTCGTAATCATCATAGGCCTCCGACTTCGCTCTGCCGCGATAGGCTTGAGGAGCGTATATGTTCACGTACCATGGATTCAAAGCCGGAACCTGTGCACCCACATTCGGATTACCAGTTGAGATAGTCAAATTAACACGCTTCCAATCTGCGCCTGTTCCTTGCCAAACTTTCGCGCGGTAAGTGAATTCGATATCCGATTCAATGTCCTCTGCGCGCAAGTCGTAGTAGGGTGTCCACCCTGCGTTGGTAGCCAAATAAGAAATAACTACATCAGACTTTTTATCTTCCTCGGAAGTAACAACGAATTCAATTTCGCCAGGATTTGTAACGTTCTGCGATTGCAATTGTGAAAGTTGCGTTTGCAAATGCTGAAGTTTTTCGTTGTTGTCGCGATCGGTCTGATTCAAATCTAAAATCTTGTATTCAATCTCTTTCATGCGGCTTCTGTAGAAGTCGGCCATCTCCAAAAGGTCTTCACGAATAAGCAAGGCATTGTCTCCTTTTATTGAACGATTCGCCTGCAAGAAGGCTTTCTCTTCCTGATAAACGGCTCGCAAACTGGCGCGTTCAGCAGTTTGAAAACCTAAAAGTTTGATGCTATCCTGAATGGCACGCACACGCGTATTCGAAACCTTAGAAGTGTAATTCATTTGATGCTTCACACTTAAGATGGTGTAATCCTTACTTCCCAAAATCTGAATAGAGTTAACATCCATGCCGGCTGTAAGTCCGGATAGAACTAGGGTATTCTCCCCCTTCTTCAGGGTTACATCGCCCTTATGGGTAATCTGAGCTCCGCTTAGAAATAAGGTTACATCGGTAATTGGAGCTGTAACGCTCTTCGATTGAGAAAAAGAAACAAACGCACAAAGCGCGAATAAAAGGGTAAACCTTCTTTTCATGGTTTAATAATTTTTGGTAAAAATAACTCTTTGTGAAACAGATTCAACCCTCAAATATTGCTCAATATCAGAATTGAATGATTCTTGTCGCGAACTGCTTGTTCAAATGCAATTCATGGGAACATACTATGACCAACTTATTGTCGCCTTTCGCCCACTTCAACAATTCAGCAAATAGATTCTCGCGGGAAGTGGCGTCGAGATGCGCAGCAGGTTCATCGAGTAACACAATTGGAGTGTCTTGAACCCAAACACGTGCGAGTTGAACTCGCTGGTATTCGCCATCACTTAACTCTGTGAGCAAATTATTTTGAAGCTCATTCAGGTTGAATTTCTGAATGGCCTCTTCCACCCGACTCTTCTTTTTTCCAAATACATCCCCTACTGCAATTGCGGTCTTCACCTCCAAAGCTGCTGCAGTCGTTTTCCTTGAAGGAACATAAGAAATATAGGATGCTCGATCAGAATAAGACAGCTGACTCAGTGGTTTTCCTTCCACATAAATTTCACCTTCGGACAAAGAAATTAATCCTGCAAGCGCATCTAGAAAAGTAGATTTGCCAGAACCGTTGTTTCCTTCAATAGCTACCAATGAACCATAAGAAAGAGCAAGCGAAAAATTTGAAATCACAGATTTCCTTCCACGTAAAACTGATATGTTTTCCACTCTTAGCTTATCCATACACCACTTCTTTTAGGGTTGAACACGATGTAGAATACGCACGGAATGCCTATTGCGGCGGTTATTGCATTTAAAGGAAGGGCATAGAACCGAGAAATTAAATCTGAGATGACCAACAAGAGCGCTCCTACAATTGGAATAAAATAAATGAGCCGCTGTTGATTGAACGAGCGAATAAACAAGCGAGCAACGTGCGGCGCCATGAGTCCAATGAAGGCAATGGGTCCGCAGAAGGCGGTTATGGTTGCAGTTGAAATTCCAACTGAAATCAAAAACATCCAACGCAATTTCACCACATCTACTCCGGAAGTCGCAGCAATCTGTTCGCCCATCGCGAAAGCATTCAACTTCCGTAAGAAATAAAAAGTAGGAATGAAGGGAGCCAAAGCTCCTAATAACAGCCAAGGCAATTGCGACAACGTAAGATTATCTAAAGAACCCATTCCCCAAACCACAAACTGGTTCACATTGTTGGCCCCCGCCATTTTCTGAAGAATGCTTTCAATGGCTCCCGTAAAATGGGAAAAGAGAAGTCCAACAACCAACAGCGTAGAAGCCATCGGTATTTTTCGTTGAATAACGAGCAAAAGCGAGAGCACCAGCATAGCGCCCGCAAACGCCGGAATAAATAAGGCCCAAGTTCCTGCATTCAGGAACCAATTCATTCCCCAAGAGGTCAGAAATATGACCGCCATAGCCAAAGAGGCACCGCCTGTGATACCCAAGACTGAAGGACCTGCAAGTGGATTTCGGAAAATCACTTGCATATAATTTCCGCTTAAAGCGAGGGAACTTCCAACCACAATTGCGCCGAGAACATGAGGCATGCGATGTTGCCAAAGGACCCGTCCCGTAGGAGATTCAGCAGATTCAAACAACGAAACAAGTGAGATAGATTTACTTCCCAATAGAAGCGCAGCTATGCAAACCACAACAAGCAAGACAAGCAGTATAAAGAACTTTATGGTTGAATGGGTTAGCTTCATGATTCTTGGCAAAATTCACGATTAATTGAAGTGAACACAAAAAAAAGTGGATTTTTTATGAATACTTCCGACTTTTGCACCTCATTTACAAAACATGAAATTCGATAAAAACACCGTCATTGGACTTTCGTTAATGCTTCTAATTGCCGTTGGCTTTAGTTGGTATTCTGCAAAGAACAAAGCTGAAGCGGCAGCTAACGCCCCAAAACCAGCAGAGCAAGCAACGCCTGTGGCAGCTGTTCCTGCGCCAGAGAGCGCTCCGGTAGCATCCGAAAATGTCTCTTCTGAACAACCCCAAGCACCAACACTGAACACCGCTCGCTACGGATCATTGGATGCCGCAGCATTGCCCGCGGAAGAGAAGTTCACTGTCCTTTCCAACGAGAAAATAAAAGTCAAAATTTCTTCTAAGGGAGGGCTTTTACATTCCGCGGAATTATTAGAAGCTG
>JBIKVX010000252.1:0-3063 GCA_044356625.1 Flavobacteriales bacterium
TCCCATTTAATAAAAACACACATACGCTAAGAAGTAAGTATTTCATAAGGTTAAAATCAGATCTATATAAAGAAAATAAAACTAAATATATTGCACTCGATTTTTATTTCTTTTTTATTCGGGTTCTACTCACATGCGTCTTCAACATACGCTTTCCCTCAACCTTCACTTCATCTTTCTTTCTGAAGCCCCAAACGATTTCACTCGCGTATTTCCTCGTCTCTTCCACTTCAACAATGGGAAACGGGTAATCTCTTCCGATGACACACGCATACATTTCTTGCTCAATGACCGAAAGCTTGTGAGGCTCGTGAATGAAGGCAGAAGGAATATCTCGCAATTCTGGAATCCATTGCTTTATGAATAAGCCTTCCGCATCGTGCTTCTCAGAATTCACAATCGGGTTATAAATGCGAATGGTATTGATTCCTGTTGTTCCACTTTGCATTTGAATTTGCGGATAGTGAATACCTGGTTCGTAATCGAGAAACATGCGCGCTAAAAAATGTAGGTCTCGCCAATCTTGCCATAGATTGAAAACGAAAAACGAAACCACCATGGCTCGCATTCGAAAGTTAATGTATCCCGTTTCCTTCAAACAACGCATACACGCATCTACCAAAGGAACGCCCGTCATTCCCTCCTGCCAGGCCTTTATGTAAACTTCATTCTTCGGCTTAACCAAGACGTTGTAAGCTCGATTGATGTTCTCTATTTCATACCGGCATTCCGTTTCAAATTTTTGAATGAAGTGGCAATGCCAATGTAACCGCGAAATGAAATTAGAAAGCGCACGCTTATTCGTTGATGTCTGATAATGCTGAACGGTATACTGATAAACCGCTCGCATGCTTATGTTTCCGTAGGCCAAGTATGGCGAAAGACGACTGCAACCTTTTCGACTGAGCGAAGGACTGCTGATGTGTTTACTGTAATTCACACTTCGCTCCGCAAGGAAATTCTTCAAGTACTTCCAGGCCCACGATTCCCCGCCAGGTTGAAAATTTGGATTGCGTTCAGTTATTTCTGTTGGAAGGGAATTTCGATTTGAATGAAAATTTATTTCCTGATTGAAATTAAAGACTTGAAGTGAATCTAACTGAACATTGAACGAAGGCGTTCGCATGGTATCTTCCCACATCTTCGGCCATAGCGGACGAGACTTCAGTCTTCGCACAACGCCGTTGGTTTGAAATTCATTCCATTGAATATTTTTGGAATGAAGGAATTCGGAAATGTTAATGTCTCGTTCGTACGTCAATAGATTTCCCGATTCTTGTGAAGAAAAAACAGTTTGTATGTTGAAGTTCAAAGTCAGTTCCTTGAACACATTCATGGCTTCATCGTGAAAGATCTCAATGTGTTTATTGAAAGGCTTCAACCGATGATTCAAATCTTGAAGCGACTCATACACAAACCGCCAATGACGCTCATCTGAATCGTGGTGATTCATCACCGAAGGTTCGAAAATGTATAAAAGAACAAAAGGTAGTTTAGCACCTTGCGCATGAAAAAGAGGCTCGTGATCTACGAACCTTAAATCGCGTTTCAACCAAACTAAATTTATCGCTTGCACAGGTGTTCAATCTTTCTAATTGAACAAGTATTGAGTGCAAAAGTTCGGAACATTCATCTATCACCGTTCAAGGTGTCATCAGCGAAGCTGTCATCCTTCGTTGAAGGTCATCACAACGTGTTGTGTCATCGCGCAGCGTTACTTCCCAAAAATCGACTTCCCCTGCAGAGCCTGCACCAACGTAAACACCGCCAAAGCGAAATACAGAATTCCAAGCACAAATGTTGCCTTGGTGTTTTTCAATAAATAAAAAGAAACAACCGGAATCACTTGCAGCGCGTGCATTCCAATGAAATGAGCAATACGCGGATCGCCGTATTTGGTGCTCCAGTTCAACAATGGAATTCCGGACTCTCCGTCTGGACCGCCGATGGTGTGCGTTAAGCGCGAGCCCATGACAAAACCTTCGAAGGAGAATATCACGAAGATGAATATTCCTAAACGAATGGCCCACAAATAGTAATTCGGCAATTCAGGGAAGTCGTTCACGAAAAACAGGTAGCCAACATAAGCGGTATAGATGGTGACAAGCGACGCTGCCATTGCCATGCATCCGTATAAAAAACTATAAAACGAAGAAGTTTGATTGTAATGCGACAACTGTCCTCTTCCCGCTTGAATAGCGATGTAGATGATTTCAAATCCGAGCAACAAAATAATGGCCCAATTGAAGCGCGTAATGTTGAAATCGGGCAAATACGAGCAATACCATATCATTGCCCACGCAAAGAGGAATGTCGAGAATGCAAATTTGAAAGGCTTGTACCACGCGCTAACATTGTACACCTGCGTGCTTGATAATTTAGTTAGTGCAAGGAAGAGAATTGAAAAAGCCAAACACAGTAGACCAAAGTAATACAGCGTTTCATTTTTTTCTTTGAGCGCGAGAATAAAATTCATGTTACAAAGTTATAAACTGGTTTTTCTTTTGGGAAGAGAAAGCTTTGAACATTTTTCACTGAAGGAGGTTCTATTTCAAACTACTTTAGAATACCATGAGTCAAGTAACGACAAGCACCTTTTTCAAAGTAGAAACATCTGCAAACAAGTGGTGGGCGTTTAAACAAATGCGGCTTGGGCACGATCAGCTAAAAAATATAGATGGACTAACCTTCTACAAAATATTGGGTTCAGGCGCGAAAAATGGATTTAGCGCTAAACCTAATTTTGGAACATACGTCCTGCTTTGCAATTGGGAATCTGAGATTAAAGCGGAGTCTTTTTTTTCAGAAAATAACTTCTTTAAGGAATATCAAGAACGAAGTTGCGAGCGTATGACCGTTTACATGCATTCAGCAGAAGTGCACGGCACTTGGGATGGCAAAACACCGTTCCAAAAAAATGCTGAATTAGCAATGGACAAACCCATCATTGTCTTGACTAGAGCACGAATTCGATTCAGAAAACTTTTGTCTTTTTGGAGTCGCGTTGGATCTGTTAGTCAGAGTTTAGAAAGTTATGACGGCCTCGTTTTATCTATAGGTGTT